>JAUWMO010000171.1 GCA_030613125.1 Bacteroidota bacterium
AAAATCCATCTGCCAGAATTTTGGCCTTGCTCAGAAATACAATGGTAAATGCAATTTAAGATTTGATGATACAAATCCTGAAAAGGAAGAGGAAGAGTATGTTAAATCCATTATGAAAGATATTAGATGGCTGGGATTTGAATGGGATGGTGAACCAAAATATGCTTCTGATTACTTTGACCAATTATATGAATGGGCTGAAAAACTTATCCTGAATGGAAAAGCTTATGTGGATGATCAGCCGGCTGATGAGATTGCACAACAAAAAGGATCACCTACCAGACCTGGTATTGAAAGTCCCTTTCGCAACAGACCACCAGAGGAAAACCTGAAACTCTTCAGGGAAATGAAAAAGGGAATATATAAGGAAGGTGAAAAAATTCTCAGAGCCAAAATTGATATGTCTTCTCCCAACATGCATCTACGGGATCCCATTATGTACCGTATCCTGCATAAACCTCATCACCGCACAGGCAACAAGTGGTGCATTTATCCGATGTATGATTTTACACATGGGCAATCTGATTATATTGAAAAAATCACTCATTCGCTATGTACATTGGAATTTGAGGTTCACCGCCCTTTATATGACTGGTTCCTTGATCAGATTATTGATACCGGATACCGTCCTCAACAAACTGAATTTGCAAGGTTGAATCTCAGTTATACAATTATGAGCAAGCGTAAACTACTGGAATTGGTTGAAAAAAGGCTTGTTAACGGTTGGAACGATCCGAGAATGCCAACAATTTCAGGTTTACGAAGAAGAGGGTATACTCCTGAATCTATACGGAATTTTTCTGACCGCATTGGTGTTGCCAAGAGAGACAATGTAATTGATGTAGCTCTTCTTGAACATAGTATCAGGGAAGACCTTAATAAAAAAACATTCAGGGTAATGGCAGTTCTAAATCCCCTGAAGGTCGTTATCACCAACTATCCGGAAGGACAGGTTGAAGATCTTAAAACCATCAACAATCCGGAAGATGAAAGTATGGGATCCCGAACTATTCCTTTCAGCCGGGAAATTTATATTGAGAAAGATGATTTTCTGGAAGATCCCCCAAAAAAATTCTTCCGTCTGGCACCAGGCGGTGAAGTACGCCTGAAAAGCGCCTATATTATTAAGTGTGAGAATGTTGTAAAAAATGAAAAAGGAGAAGTGAAAGAGCTGATTTGCACGTATGATCCTGAAACAAAGAGTGGCACCGGCAGTACCCGAAAAGTAAAGGGGACACTCCATTGGGTTTCAGCTCAACATGCTATAGATGCGGAGGTCAGGCTTTATGACAGATTATTTAATGATCCGGATCCTGCAGGTAAAAAAGATCAGGATCTCAAAGATTCCCTGAATCCGGGCTCTCTGAAAGTTATAACAAACGCAAAAGTTGAACCATCATTAAAAAATGCAAAACATTTCGAAAACTACCAGTTTCAGCGTTTGGGATATTTTTGTGTTGATCCGGACAGTGCCGGTAATACACTTATTTTTAACAGGACTGTCCCATTAAGGGACACATGGGCCAGAATGAAAAACAAATAAATGAAAGTAGTATCATGTCAATTATATTATGACAGTAAAATATTTAATTTTATTTAATAATAGTTAAAATTCATGTGTTATGTTAAGCAAAATTACCAGAAGAAACTTCTTTAATAAATCATTAGGGCTAAGTGCAGGTGCCTTGTTTTTCAAAAATCTTCCTGTATTTGGAATACGGATAAAAGAAACTACTCCTATGATTGTTACCAGTCATACCAACCAAACCGGCCAGCTGGCAATGGAAGCCGGTTGGAAAATCCTGGCAGAAGGTGGTTCCGCTGTAGATGCAGTTGAGAAAGCTGCCAATGTAATTGAAGTAGATCCTGAAGATACCAGTGTTGGTTATGGAGGGCTGCCCAATGAAAATGGAATCGTTCAGCTTGATGCCTCCATAATGGATGGTAAAACGTATAACGCAGGTGCAGTTGCCTGCCTGGAAAATATTAAAAATCCGGCATCGGTTGCACGTGTGGTGATGGAACGAACAGATCATATTCTGATGGTAGGTCAGGGGGCTCTGGAATTTGCCAGAAAATGGGGTTTCAAGGAGGAAGATCTTTTAACTGAGAAATCCCGAAAGATTTGGTTGAGATGGAAAGAGAATTTAAATAAATACGATGATTGGGGACCACCTGATCATCTGAGGGATAAACAAAAAATTGAATCTTACTGGAAAAATTTTCCAGAGGTTGAACACCATTATGGAACTACTAATGTGCTGGCTGTGGATAAAAATGGAGATATTGCCGGCATTACAACCACCAGTGGACTAAGTTTTAAAATACCAGGACGTGTTGGCGACTCCCCGATAATTGGTGCCGGATTATACGTTGATAATGAGATTGGTGCTGCCGGTGCAACAGGACGAGGGGAGGATGTAATAAAGTCATTAGCTTCTTATTATATGGTTTTACGCATGAAAGATGGGCGTACCCCTCAGCAGGCTTGTGAAGATGCACTGCACATGATCATCGGGAAATATAGCAATGTAAATCCGGATTTTTACCCGAGTGAAAAGTTTATAGCCATTAATAAGTTTGGTGAAACCGGGTGTGCTACTATGAGAAGTAACCGGAATCCAATCATGTCGGTAAGAACCGGGAATGGCTACACCAAATACGAAGGTGAAATCGGATATCCGGATAAATAACCAAAGACCTTTGCAAAACGCGTCTTTCCCCACTCCAGCAGCTATCAGCTTTTTTATTACTAAAAAGAATTTTCCTAAGAAATCGCTGATAGCTATCGGAATCTCCGTTATTCTTTTGTCCAGATTCTGGTATTAAGATTCAAATCTTCTACGATTCCAATAAGAAGTACAAGATATTTTACATTCTCCTCAATGAAGGAGTAATCAACAATGGTTTTAAACAGCCTGGTTTCAAATAAATTTTTCTTTAACCAGATTGCGATATATACTTTTGAATCAACAAATGAAAGATAAACTTTAGTATTCCATTTTTTCTTAAACTCAAGTATCCTGCGCATAAGAGACGTGGAAAGTATGTACCGTGATTCGACCTGATCATTACCGTAAACACAAAATTCTTTTTCAAATTCCGGATCCTCAAGTTTAATGAGCTCGCCCCTTGTAAGGGTCATTGATTGCAGTTTTTGACCAAATTTGCCAAATAACTTTTCGGCGGTATCAGGTAAAACCAGTGTATAGGTTTTAAAATGTTTATTAAAATCAGCTACAAAAAAAATCCCTTTAAAATAGGTTGTATAATGCTCTTTTCGTTTGGATCCGGTTCCACTTGTTGTTTTATATTTAGCTACTATTTCTGAAAATTCAATTGCTGTTTTATCAATTTTTCCCTGAATATGATCTTCTCCTTTATAGCTATCACATGAGTGCTGAAAAATTGCACTCTTAAGAAATTCTGCTTTTGAAACTGAGCCTTCCGGCATATAAGTAAGACTTTCATCTACAAAACCTGTAATCTTACCAATGATTTTTGTTTTAAAATTCAGTCTGTATTTTTTACTTGAAAGACTAATTAAAATAAAACCAGCAATCCCGGTAATAAACTGAATTATACCCTTCCATGGACCAATTTCTGATGGAATTAATTTTCCTTCTATTAAAATAATTACCAGAGCTATTACAAATATTAGGATAACGCGTCTGTCAACTTTTTTCCTATCCCTGTCTAGCAGTTTCAGATCAGATAGCAATTGCTTTTCATAAAAATCTTTGAAATCCTTATAATTACTCATGACATTTAAGTATAAAAGTTTTTTAAGTTGTAGAGTTTATGCTGGAAAAATGGAAGGTGGTGCCGAAGGCCTGCCCGGAATAGGTCAGATGGGCACGCCTTTAGTGGAATACTGGTAAAAATTTTAGATTCATAATTCATAATTAAAAAGAAGTTGATCCTCCAGTGGAGTGCAGGACAATCTTCCAACTTTCCAGTCTTCCATTATTCCATCTTGCATTCATTTATTAAACAGCTCTTTTGCCTTTACATTTTGCCTTTCTTCCTCAGGTATTTCAAACAGCCTTCTTCTCTTATAATTCATAATACCAGCCATTATGTTGGAGGGAAAAGTCTCAACTCCATTATTATATGTAGTAACCGCAGCATTAAAAGCTCTTCTGGCAGCTGAAATCTGCTCTTCTACTTCATTCCACGAACCCTGTAACTGAAGGAAATTTTGATTGGCTTTTAAATCAGGATAATTTTCAACAGCGACCATCAAACCAGCCATGCTTTTTACAATTTTATTCTCAAGTTCAACGCGGTCATCTTCTGCAATATCTCCCGATATGGCTTTTGTTCTGAGCTCAGTAAGTTCTGTAAGCAGACTTTTTTCATGCTTCATATACTCCTTTACAGTTTCAACTAAATTAGGGATCAGATCATACCTTTTCTTCAACATAGCATCAATGGAAGCAAATGCATTCTCCACATCATTCTTCTTTCTTACCAAAGAATTGTAAAGGACAACAATAAAAAGTAATAAAACGGCGGCAATAACAATAGCATAGATCATAACAATAAAATTTTAGTTTATAAATATTAATTACAATGTTGTATTTTTCTGGTTCATCCGGAATAGGCGTAGATAATTGACTAACCCCGGCATTCATGCCGGGGATAAGGATATTAAAAATTTCGGGCTTTAGCCCTTAATGCTTTTAAAACTAGTTAAAGCTATGTATTGATAACTCTATATTAATTTTCGTAATCCTAAAGGTTAAATTTAGTTCTTCTGCATTCCCGGCATCATAGCGCCCATTTCCATAATCTGGTAACCTTCAGGAATACTAAAGCTATCGGTTCCGGGTTCCCATGGCTCAATATCTTTTATCTCCATACCTGAGTTTTCTGATCCATCAATGTGATTTATCATTTTTATGGGGAACTTATACTTTTCGGAATACCACATGGTAAACATTTTTTGTGTGGGATTGTCTTTATTCCATAAAACCGATTTTGTACATTCAATGCCATTTATAGTTTCATTTCCTTCGTCTTTTAAAATTCCGCTTTTTTGATAGTATTCAAACGATTTAAGCGGATCGCTCCCCATACTCATTGAACTTTCAGCGGGGCTTTTCATAGCCATTTTTTGCTGTGGCATAAGTATAATTACCTGGCTTTCATCATTTTTTACAATAACCACACCTTTTTGGCCATCTTCATCAAATTCATAACGATAACCGGTATCGGCTGAATAAACTGTAAAAAATCGTTCTTGGCCCATAGAATTAAATACCATTTTTGCTTTGAACTGCCCATATAATGGAAGAATGAACATTGTAATAAGAAACAATACGATAACTTTTTTCATGATAGATTGGTTTTTATTAAATTAATAAGCGTAAAATATTGTTAATATTTATTCAGTAGTGTCCGGTAAAATATTTAAACAAGGGAAAAATTCATGCGAATAAATCCCTTGTTATGGTTAGATTTGTAATTAACATTAAACGTATTAACCATTCACCCTGTGAAATAAATCGAAGATTTAATGCAAAGCATTATTTCACAGGGTAAACAAATCTACAAAATATAGTGGACAACCCATCATAAAACAAGTATTGAGTTTTATTGACAACAAAATCGTTTACCGCCCGCCTAATTATTAGTAATAGATAGGATAAATTAAAATTACGAGTTATGTACAAACATGGTGCAGGAATCCAAAAATTAATTAAATCCGGATGGGTAATTTTAACCCTTGGGTTTATTTTTCCCCTTAAGGGCTGTAAACAATCCTATCCTCCTGAGATAAATATTTACTGTAATGTCAATGTTGCCGATATAACCCCAAAGGAGCCCCTTTTTCTGGCAGGTTTTGCCAACCGCTCCGGAATGTCTGAATCAGTACACAAACCATTAAAAACCCAGTGCCTGGCATTGCGCAGACACAACAATACCATTTGCATGATATTTAATGACCTGATGGAAGTGACGCCTGATATTGTCAAAGAAATCACCCAAAGGATCTCAGATAAAACCGGACTTGCACAAGATCATATATTTATTCATTGCAGTCATACCCACTCTGCTCCTATTATGGATGATATGGGCCTTGAACACAGTGAGGCTAATGATCGTTATCGCAGGGAAACTATAAAAACTATCGCAGCAAATGCAGTAAAAACATTAAACGATAGTTCAGTATTTTCATCTTTCAGGATTAGTACAGGACGCAGTACATGTGATATTAACGTAAACAGGCGTGCCTATGATCCTGATACCGGGGAAACCATAATAGGTAAAAGCAGCGAGGGAAGATGTGATAAGGAAGTCGGGATTGTACAATTGTCAGATGAAGCAGGCAAGCCCATTGTCACACTTTTCAACTATGCCTGCCATCCCGTAACCCTGGGTTACGAAAGCCGGGCTGTATCTCCCGACTACATTGGCAGAGCGAGAGAAGTGATCGAACAAAACCGGGGAGGTATTGCCATCTTTATGAATGGCGCTGCCGGCGATATCAATCCTGCCAGGGGTTTGGGAGTATCAACAGAGCTAGCTGATGCAGAAGGAGAAATCCTGGGGAATGCTGTGGTAAGCGCCAGGTTGAAAAAGGAAAGTGCCCTGTCCATGCAGATGCGTACTGGCAGCATCGAACTTCCTTATCGCGATCAAAACATCACTTCGGAGCAGATTGACCGGATAGTTATACTCAAATCGGCAGAAGAAACTGAATTCCTTACATGGAAGCAAGATGTACACCAATGGGGAAGTAAAATGAAAGATCTTCTGAAAAAGGAAAAATTGGACAATCACAGAAAGATGAAAACCGGAGTTGTCAGGTTGGGTCCTGTCCTGATCTTTTTCACTCAGGGAGAAATATTTAATACCTACCAGACTATTCTTAGAGAAAACTTTCCTGATCAGACAATACTCTTTGTCGGCTATACAAATGGAGAATCAGGATACCTGCCGGATAAGGAGGCCTTCTCATTTGGAGGTTATGAAATTGAGCAAGCTTACATCTATTTAGGCGAACCCTCTCCGTTAACCCCGGAAGCAGAAAAGATCTTTTTAGACCACGCCAGGGAACAGATTAAGTCTGTTTTATAAAGAAATTTTGTTTATTTAAAATAATTGATAGACTAAAAGTATGTTAGATAAATTATAATTTTGTGTTCAATTGACCCGTGGTGTAATTGGCAACACTTCTGACTCTGGATCAGAAGAGTCCAGGTTCAAGCCCTGGCGGGTCAACATTTAGATGTTTATTTTTAGAGATCAGTTTATGAAATGACTGATCTTTTTTATTAAAAAAGGGTAGCCAGGGTGAGAAGTTTATCCCGAA
>JAUWMO010000311.1 GCA_030613125.1 Bacteroidota bacterium
TGCCACAGCAGGGCTATAAATCTCTTTATTGTAAGGACAGTAAGGACATATCTGCTCACAGAATGGAATATGAAGATAAATACCTAATTCATCTATATTCTGGAACTTCCTGCTCAACTCCTCAGGTGAGGGAATGCTGTCTTCCAGAGCAATTTTTTTCTCTCCGGTAAAAATCCGGCTGAATCTATTTCTGATGTAACTTACAAACACTAATTAACAGTTAGGTTTCGTTATTATAATCACCACAAGTCTTTTCAAGCTAAAAATATTTTAATGCATTTAAAATGGCTGATGGTTTTAGTTTTAACGTTTGATCAATTTCTGCGTAGCTAAGATATCCACAGTTCTTACATAATTCAGCATCATCAGGAAACCTGCAACATTTAAAGAAATGTCCTTTTTCATAAACACGACAGATATCTAAAGGTCGTTTCCAATCATTTCTTAATGCAGATTTTATTCCGGCTCGAGAATTTAAAATTTTATACCTCTTTTTAAAATTTAATAATTTGAGTAAAATTTCGTTTCTTTCAGCAGGCGCTATATACAGATCATCATATCCATAGTATGGTGTATGAAAATAAAAGAATATGCCCTGTATTTGGTTTATTTCATTTATATATTCACAGAATTCTTGTATCTCATCTTTATTATAATTGTTTATAGTAAAATTTATGTAAAGGGACGGATGCTCTGATTCACGAATATTGTTCATGACTTTAGCAAATGTTTTACCGCGCAAAAAATCATTTGTTCTCAAGAGTCCATCCAAACTAATAAATACAGTATCGGCTGATGTTTTTATTGGAATTGTTCCGTTTGTATAAATAATCGTTGTGAAGAAACCTATTTGATGCGAATATTTAATGATATCTTCAAGCGTATAGTTTCTGTCGTACCAGATAAATGGTTCACCACCTTCTAAATAGAGAGTACGACCACCTTCATTGTAAAATGAATTAATTACTTTTATTGCTTCTTCAAAACTTATAGCTTGTATCTCACGGCTGTTTACTCTGCAGTGGCGGCATTTTAAATTACATTTGTTATGCAGAACTATTCCACAAATAAGTGGAATATTTTTCTTAAAGATTTGATGATTAATCACGTATTTAATTCCGTATGTTATTGGTTTCATAACTGGAAACTTTTATGTCCAATTTTAGAATCTTTGAGTTCACTATCCAACACATTATAACTGCGCTGAAGATCAGGTGTTTTTATTGATATTTCGACATCATTAACCTAAGCAACTTTGATACTATAGTTTTGGGAATAAATCGAACAGAAAAAATTTGTATTTTGTTTAGCGTACCCGGTATTGCCACTCTTTTACCTTTCATTAAAGCTTTATAAGCAATCTTTGCGACCTTATTGGCTTCCATCATTTTGAAGAGATTAGCAGATGAAATTTTTTTATTTGCTTTTTTTGCAAATTCAGTATTTGTACCTCCGGGACAAAAGGCCGTGACAGTCACTCCTGTTCCATTTAGTTCCTCGGCAATAGCTTCAGACAGGCTTAGGATATAATTTTTTGTTGCGCAATAGACCGCATTCAAAGGGCCCGGGACAAAAGATCCTGTAGAACCTATATTTAGAATTTTACCATTCTTTCTTTTTAACATATCGGGGAGAAATAATTTTATAAGATGCGTTAAAGTTTCCATATGAAGTTGAATCATTTCATGGTCTTCAGACCAATTGGTATCAGAAAAATATCCATAGACTATAAAACCTGCATTATTAATTAGATACTCAACAGTGATATTATTTTGCTTTAACACATCATATATCTCTTGTGCCGATTGAGATTGACTTAAATCTTTGGGAATAACCAGAGTTTTTATATTGTATTCATCTTTTAAATCTCTGGATAATTGTTTTAATATTTCTTCTCGTCTTGCTATTAAAATAACATTATGATTGTCCTTTGCGAATAATTTAGTTAATTCATATCCAATACCACTAGAAGCACCTGTTATCAAAGCATAACCCATTTTCGCCTAACTGTATTGATTACTAAACTCACATGTATTATAATATAAATATATTAAAAATTGCTAAGATTCATTGGCTATACATTGTTATTCTGACCAACCATAAATCATATCAATATAACAGATGTAGAACTTGTATATGTAAGTACCTGACCTCAGCCAGGTGAGATATCATAAACGTATTTTAAAAAGTAAATAGTTTTTTGTAAATTTATAAAGGGAAAAAAATGCGTACAGCTATTTGATCATCAGAGGTGTATATAATAAATTCATCAGAAAATGAAAAAATTGATAGTTATAACCGGGATTTTACTCTTCCCACTGTCTCTTAACGCCCAGTTTGAACAAAAAGTAAGCTTTAACATATCTGCTGGGATATTCAAATCCATTTGTACAAAGACGTATACACCCCAGTGGGCTTCAAGTGGAGATGAATATGAACCTTTCCAGATGCCCGGTTACCGTCCGGGAGTTTATATAAATGGAGCATTCCAGTTTAATATAAACAGGCATTTATCATTAGAAGCCAGTATTGGGTATATGTATTCAAGTTCCTGGTTTTATGATATGTATGAAAATACGAATTATCTGTATTATTCAGTTTATGATACAATTAATGACATATTACTTGCAGAGGGCGAGAATGAACTGAATTTTTCCAATTTAAGTGTTGGTCTGGCGCCAAAATACTACCTGTTTCCAGGGAAAAAATTTAATCCATATCTATTTGTGGGTATAAACATTAATTTCACAAAGGCAGAGTATACAGATAATAATTGGCAGGCACTCAAAGACCTGGACATGCTGGACCCTGATGATACGGGTCCTGATAATCCATTCCTGGAGAAAAATACCGGAATAGGACTTAATCCCGGATTAGGAGTGGAATACAGCCTGAATGATAAAATCGGTTTCTTTTTATCAGCAGGGTATTATTTCATTTTACTTGATAAAAGCAACTTTAAAACACCTGAACAGGTGGAGAATTTTAATTCTCTATTTTTTCAGGCCGGAATTCGATTTAGCTTTTTAAAATCAAAAGAGCTTTGATAATGCGATTATTGTTCGCTGTTCTTTTCTTCAGTTTTGTTTCCAGTGTTCCTGTTGGCGCTCAGTATAGCCTGAATGTCAAACGGACCTTAAATGAAACCAATCACAAGATTTTTTGGGCTTGTTACAGCCATGAAGGTAATTACATTGTTACAACCGGCTCTGATAACAATGTCATTATCTGGAATGCTGAAACCGGCATTATATACCGGACTATTGTGGATTTGAAAAAGCGGCAGAATATTGCGATGTATTCAGAAAATAATAAATTAATTATTTCAGGTGGCGAAGATCAGAAAGCAACTGTATGGGATCCGGTGACAATGGAAATTAAAGCAAGTTTTAAGGGCCATCATGGAGCCATAAAATCACTGGATCTCAGTCAGGATGGCAGATATTTGGCCACTGGAAGTGCAGATCACACTATTAGGATATGGGATATTGACCAGAAAAAACTAATCTATGAACTAAAAGCACATAAAAAAGATGTCAATTCGGTTCAGTTCAGTCCTGATGGGAAGAAACTGATATCAGGCGGCGCTGATCGCCGCATTATAATGTGGAGCATGATGAATGGGAACATTTTAGCATCGAAGGATGCTCATAAAGGATGGATACGTGATTTGACTTTCAGCCCTGATGGAAATATGATTGCCAGTTGCGGTGATGATAAGTTAATACATCTATGGAAAGCAGAGGACCTGAGTAAAGTCAGAACTCTTTCCGGACATAAGGCCTGGGTACAGACAATTGATTTCAGTCCGGATGGCAGGCATATGATCAGTGGAGGGCATGACCAGGTGATCATTCTTTGGGAAGTAGAATCAGGGGAAGTCCTTTACCAGACTGAGAAACAGGGACAGATTGTTTTGTCTGTAGACATTAGGCCGAAGCGGGCAGATTTAATTTCTTCCAGTCTTCTATCGGAAAACCTGAAAACATGGGCATTGTCAGGTTTGGAAGGAAAACAATGGGAAACAGGTTCACCTGCTATCTCACTGAAAAATAAAATTACAGATATACCTGAAACGGAAGACCAGCAGGAGATAAAGAAAACAGAAACTATTGCTGCCCCGGAAAAACAACAGATGAA
>JAUWMO010000200.1 GCA_030613125.1 Bacteroidota bacterium
AAACAACTGTTCCAGACAGCATGATGGTCTTTATTCATCTAATTTCAGGTATTAATATGGAACCAACTAAATTACATTTTTATTTGGCAATTTTGTTAAAAAAAAGCTAAAAAAAAAATAAAAATTGACTTGACTTTTACAAAAAAAGTATATCAGATTTATTATCAGCTTTTTATTTTTGAAAGAATTTAAAAAAAAAAAATAAAAATTGTAAATATCAGTAAATCAGTAGATTATATGCTATATGCATTAATAAATTGGGAATGAGAAAGTTGTATATTGTGAGTTCAAGTAAAATTTAGTCTGTATTTATAAAAGTATAAATTATTTTAATTATAATTGGTATCTGAAAGTGATTTTCAGGAAAACAGATATTTCATTTCAGATCATTATGCTATTTTAAATTATCATTATTCTTATCTTCTTGCTTTTTTGATTTTCCCCCGCCAAAAAGAGAGATATGAACATATTTCTTCGGATTCTCACGCATATCAACAAGCAGAAGATCAAGATCATGAGAAAGGGCTTCAAGGTTCCTGTATAGCGAATCGTTAGTTATGAGAAGACCAATTGTGCCTTTGCCCTCATTAATTCCTGAAAGAAGTTGTTGTACTTGTTCCAGGCTTTTATCCATATTATAAACTAAACTTTTAATATTTGACTTTGCAAGTGAATCAGTAATCATAGATACATTTACCAGTATATTCTCAAGCTCATCCATATTGTTTTTTAAAGTACTGGAAAATGCTTCAAGGTTATTAACTATTGAAGCAAAACTGCCATCTTCTTTGGTGATAAGTGTGTCAATAGCATATGATGCATGATTCAAATGCTCGAGCGTGCTTGTAATATTTTCCAGGCTACTATTGAAATTTTTGGAGAATTCTTCGTTAAAAGTATATTGCAAAACCGCAAGTATTGAATCTATAGATCCAAGAAGCTTCTCTGCTTTGTTCTTGATAGGTAAAACCTGAGCACTCACCTGCTCGGTAAGACTACCTTCTAATGAACCTGCTAAGGTGTCACCAGGCATGGCCATTGTTTCGGAATCTCCAAGATTAAGTCGTATTGATTTGGTTCCCATCAGGTCAGCACTATAAATATCGGCAATTGTATTTTCCGGAAGGCTGAAATCTTCTTCCAGTAAAATTTTTACCAATAATTGTCCGGAAGTACCAGGTATTAAACCGATATTATTCACAAGTCCAATCCGGAATCCGTTTAATG
The DNA here is from genome assembly GCA_030613125.1 of Bacteroidota bacterium. Classification (GTDB taxonomy): domain Bacteria; phylum Bacteroidota; class Bacteroidia; order Bacteroidales; family VadinHA17; genus JAUWMO01. Next base: position 1,228 of record JAUWMO010000200.1, read on the forward strand.
TTACCGGATTTGATTCTTTCAGGCCATTAATTTTTTCATAAACTACATAATAAACATGAGATTGTTTGGTTAGATTTTTTCCTTTAAAAAAATTAAAAGCCCATATAAAAATAGCAATCGTGAATATGGAAATTAAGGCTACTTTTACTTCTGTTCTGATTTTCATACCTGTCAGGTTATATCGAATAACTCATGTTCTGAGCCGGGGAATCAATTATTTTTCAGGACATGAACTTTTGTAAACTTAATCAATTATTTATTTAAGGCCTCATTCACCGGGATAATTTTGTCTTCTTTTACAGCAATAATAAAGGCATCTTTAAAGTCCTTCTTAATAGTTTTATTCAACTCAATAATTTCATTGTATGATGATGTATTACCTACAGCGTATTTATACCAATCTCCAACACGGAATTCTTCTATGCCCCCATAACCCTTAAAGATACGGGAATCTGCCGGAATTTGCTTTTTTGATGAAGCTACCTGAACTTTGAAATAAACAGGTTTATCAGGCTCAGACGTTGAAAAATCACTCCTGCTTTCAATGTCTTTTTTATAATCTCTGAAAGCTCTGAAAATGGCCGATGCAATATAATCCTGGCCGGTTTCAGCGCTTAGAAACATTTCCTCTCTGGGATTTGATATGTAGCCTGTTTCAATTAAAACACTGGGCATTGTTGTTCTCCACAGAACAACGAAGCCTGCCTGTCTTACACCTCTGTCAGTTCTTTTTGCACGATCGCGAAACTGATCCTGCACCAGAGAGGCGAAATCTAAACTCTGGTCCAGAAATGTATTTTGCATCAAACTGAATATTATGTATGATTCGGTGGAATTAGGATCAAAACCCTCATAATGCAATGTGTAATCTTCCTCAAACGTGATAACTGAGTTTTCCTTTTTTGCCACTTCAAAATTTCGTTCATCGGTATGAAGTCCCATTACATATGTTTCAGTGCCGCTTATTCTTGAATTATTTGGGAATGAGTTTACATGTATGGAAATAAATAAGTCAGCGTGGGCTTTGTTGGCAATGTCTCCTCTTTTGTGCAGTTCAATAAACTTGTCTGTTTTTCTTGTATATATTACTTCTATGTCTTTTATGTTCTGTTCAATGTAATGACCTAGTTTAAGCGCAATAGCCAGTGCAATGTGTTTTTCCAGTGTTTTTTTACCAACTGCACCGGAGTCTTTTCCACCATGTCCGGCATCTATTACAACTGTTTTAATTTTGTATTCATTTATTTCATTCGTGGGTTGACTACTGACAGAAGTTGAAAAAAAGGTAATAACCAAGAGAATTAATATTAAAATGAACCGTTTTTGATTAAAAAAAATAAATAAATTACGCTGGTACATTTTAAGGTCAGTTTTTTTAATTAGATTTGTTATAATCCCTGTGATTTTCACAGAACACAAAGAATACAGAGCTATTATATATAAACTTAATCCATACAAAAATAGTATAATCCCCCGGCAAATAAAATTTCTGGTAGGGGTTTGTTTTTTACTGATATATACTGATCTTTTGCAAAATGGGTTAGCTCAGATCGATGCTTCACCAGATTCTCTTTATGTAGAATCTGATACCTTGAAACCTGATACTGTCAGAACTTCAATCAACGGAGAAAGCGATCCGGCCAGTTTTTTGGATGAGCCAGTTGATTATGAGGCTAAAGACTCCTTAATATTTGATGTTGACAACCAAATGGTTTACCTGTATGGTACAGCTAAGGTAGTTTATAAGGATATAAATCTTGAAGCAGACTACATAGAAATGGATATGGATAAAAATGAGGTATTTGCTAAAGGACTTCCCGATAGTACGGGAAAAGTAGTAGGGAAACCTATTTTTTCGGAGGGAAGTGAAACCTTTGAGTCAACCACCCTTACCTATAATTTCCACACCAGGAGAGGAATAATCACAGGTATTATTTCTGAAGCTGAAGGTGGTTATCTGCATAGTGCCAAAACAAAGAAATTAGAAGACGGATCCATTAACATTGCGAAGGGGAAGTATACTACATGTGATGCTGAAAATCCTCATTTTTACCTTGCACTTACAAAAGCTAAAGTGATTCCTGATGATAAAATCGTATCTGGCCCTGCATACATGGTGATTGAGGATATTCCTTTACCATTAATATTGCCTTTCGGATTCTTCCCTAATCAGAAGACACAGGCTTCCGGAATACTTATCCCTGAATATGGTGAAGAAAAGAACAGAGGATTCTTTTTTAGGAACGGCGGATATTATTTTGCTCTAAGTGATTATTTTGATCTGGCGGTTACCGGGGATGTTTATTCAAATGGTACCTGGGGATTTGGAATCAGATCTAATTATAAAGTGCGATATAGATTTGGTGGTAACCTGAATCTCCGCTATTTTAATAACGTTTCAGGAGATCTTGATATTGGAAATTATGTGAGGAAAAGTGATTATTCAATCGGATGGTCTCATCAGCAGGATTCTAAATCAAATCCTACCAGTTCTTTTTCCGCACGGGTAAATATAAGTTCTTCATCGTACGATAAAAATCATAGCTATGATATTGAGAGGTTCCTGACAAATACTAAACAGTCAAGCATTTCCTATTCAAAAAGGTGGGAAGGTTCACCATTTAATTTTAGTGGCAGTTTGTCACACAGTCAGAATAGTCAAAACAAGACTATGAACCTGAACCTGCCAAAATTGGCTTTCAATATGAACAGGATCTACCCATTCAGGGGATTGTCGAAATCAAAAGGATCTTCTAAGTGGTATCAAAATATTGAGCTAAGCTATTCTGCAAATTTTGAGAACAGGATTAACACCTTTGATTCTCTGCTGTTTACACCTGAGGTTTTCGATGATATGAATATGGGTTTCAAGCATCAGATACCATTGTCTGCAAATTTCAAACCATTTCGGAGTTTTAATATATCACCCAGAATACAATATCAGGGGGTTCTTTATACCAGGTCTATAAGAAAAGAATGGGATCCGGATTATATTGATCCCGGTACAGGTGAGGTTAAGCCTCAGGTTGTTGTTGATACAATCCAGGGATTACAGTATGCACATTCATATCTGCCATCCATCTCAATGTCTTTGAACCCTAAAATTTATGGAATGTATCAGTTCACAAATCCTGAATCAAAAGTGGTTGCTATCAGACATGTGATAACCCCAACTGTTGGCTTTTCATTTGTTCCTGATATGAGGAACCTGGCACCTAATTATTATGATACTGTTCAGGTAGATACAACCGGCCGGACCCAGGTATATTCTTTTTTCCAGAATGGTATTTATGGTACTCCCTCGATCAATGGAAAAGCAGGTATGGTAAATTTTTCCCTGAAAAACAACATTGAAATGAAGTTGAGAAGTTCCTCTGATACTCTTGAAGATATGAAAAAAGTTAAAATCCTGGATAACCTTCAATTTTCATCAAGTTATAATATTTTTGCCGATTCACTCAGGTTTGCACCGTTGAATTTTTCAGGTTACACAACAATTTTTGACAGGAAATTCAGACTTAACTTCAGTGGTCAGTTTGATCCATATGCGCTTGATGCTAATGGCAGGAAGATCAATACATCTGAATTATCCCAAACGGGTAAACTTTTTCGTTTTACCCGATTTAATATTGGAGTGGATTTCAATTTAAGTTCAAAGCAGAAATCTTCCACAACTGATAGGGGGCAGGAGTCCTTTCCGGATCGGTCCGGTGAGTTTGAAACAAGCTTGCCCGGTGAACCTGAGAAGCAGACAGAAACTCTTAGGGAGCAGACCAATCAATATCCGGGATATGTCGATTTTAGTATTCCCTGGAATATGACCATTCGATATAATTTTAATTATTCAAAGCCTGGTTTTACCTCGAAAGTTACACAAACCCTGAATTTTACAGGTGATATAAGATTAACTGAGAAGTGGCGAATAGGAATATCTTCAGGGTGGGATTTTGAGAAGAATTCACTTTCATTCACTTCTGTGAATATATTCAGAGACCTGCATTGTTGGGAAATGAGACTTTCATGGATCCCCATAGGTTACCGGCAAAGTTACTCGTTCAGCATAAATGCAAAAGCATCCATTCTGAATGATCTTAAATACGAAAAAAGGAAAGACTGGAGAGATTATTAATCTGACATTAATTTTACCAAGGCGATTTTAAAAATCAAAATATCGACCTGATTCAATATAATATCAGTATTTTAGTTAAATAAAAACTTTAAACAGATGAAAAAGAAAATTATTAAAACACCTAAAGCTCCAAAAGCTATAGGCCCGTACAGTCAGGCTGTTGAAGCAAATAGTACTTTGTACATTTCCGGGCAGATTCCAATTGATCCTGAATCAGGTAACGTGGTTGAAGGGGGTATAAAAGAACAAACTGCCAGGGTACTCCGGAATGTTGAGATAATATTATCGGCTGCCGGTTATAGGAAAAGGGATGTGGTAAAATCAACCTGTCTTTTAAGTGATATGAATGATTTTCAGGCCATGAATGAGGTATAAGCAGATTTTTATCAAGATGATCCTCCGGCAAGGGCAGCCTACCAGGTTGTGAAACTGCCGGCTAATGTTAAGATCGAAATTGAGACGATTGCTGTAAAAGGCTAAACAAAAAAGGTCGAAAGGTCTAAGGGTCTAAGAGTCAGGTTTTGGCACGCAGGGGTAATCGCTATTAACATAAAGTGTTAATAATCAGTATAATTTATTCGCAATATAATTAGTTTTTAAAGGTATTTCCCGATTTTCGGGAAGCTCACTTCGTTCGGTTGTTATTTGCCTGCCTGCAGGCAGGGTATTTGTTATTTGTTGTTTGTGCTAAATAAATGTTTATCGCCCCATATTTATTCTTTATCTGACTCAAATAGAGGAAAGAGTTTTGACGGAACCCTGGATTGTTTCATTATTTTTTCCAATTGTTTTACAATTTCCGGATATTCGGCAGCAACATTATTCTGTTCCAGGATATCTTCTTTAAGGTAAAAAAGTTCAATCTCCATATTCCCTTTAAAGATGTTTTGCCTGATTGCTTTCCAGTCACCCATTCTTACTGCCTGTTGTCCTGTATAGCCTGGGAATTCCCAATAGAGGTATTTATGGTTTTTTTGATTCTTTCCTTTGAGGGCTGGAAGGAAACTTATACCATCAGTATCCTCCGGGATATCCACATTTGCTGCTTCACAAACAGTAGGAAGCACGTCCCAGAATGCTGAAATATGATCACTTATGCTTCCCTCTTTAATGTGTTCCGGCCAACTGGCAA
>JAUWMO010000294.1 GCA_030613125.1 Bacteroidota bacterium
ATATGTCCATGCCCAGTACATGTCATTATAAACGTTTATAACATCTGCCCATGTCCATTGTGGTTTCTTTAACAAGGGATAGAGTAACAGTGCCGGAAAAATGCCAAATAGAATGAGCAAAATTGAACCCGGAAATAAAAAGTTCTTGAATGGTGAACCTTCTAACATTGTTACAGGAATTTGTAAAAGTTCTCCACTTGGGTCAATTATCAGTGCCCCACCTCCAAACAACGCACCCAACGATAGAAAAGAAAGCAATAACAGAAGGATGTACAGTGTAAATTTTTTTTTCATAAGCTTTGTTTTTGCATGAACCACGAAGTGCTCGATGTAGTTAATAATGCGGGTTAATAATTTTTGAAACAATCTGAAACCACTTTGTTCCGAAGGAATCCCTTTGGGAAAACCACCTTGAAACTTATATTAATGCTTCATAAAGTATTTCCACCGGATGCTTCGCCTCTCGTCCTGTTCCATCTTTTATCTGGTGACGGCAACTTGTACCCGGTGCAGCAATAATTATCTTATTCTCAGCTTTCCTGATCTCGGGGAATAATACCAGTTCACCAACCTTCATCGACAAATCATAATGTTCCTTTTCATAACCAAATGAACCAGCCATGCCACAACATCCTGAAGGAATCTCCTCAACAGTATAATTTTCAGGGAATGATAATATTGCTTTTGTTGGATCGGTGGATGCAATGGATTTTTGCTGGCAATGGCCATGTAATTTGATGTTCTTAATTTCATTTGTGAATTGATCTTTCCTGATCTTTCCCTTTTTCATTTCCCTGGCAAGGTACTCATCGAGCATAAATGACCGTGCAGAAAGTTCTTTGGCTCTTTTCTTCAGATCGTCTCCAACCAGGTCGGGGTACTCATCCCTGAAACCCAAAATGGCAGAGGGCTCTATTCCAACAAGAGGTGATTCATCAGATACTATTTTATCAAGAAGTTCAACATTTTTCCTGGCTATTTTCCTGGCACTTCTTAACAAACCTTTTGACATGAATGTTCGCCCGCTCAGGCTATGCTTAGGTATTTTAACATTATAACCCAGGCTTGTAAGTAATCTGATTGCCTTTTCACCAACCTGGGTGTCGTTATAATTGGTAAATTCATCGAGGAAAAGGTAAACAGAACCATTGCCTGCACTTAAGGTATTCAGGTTTTCCAGATTTTTTCTGGCCCATCTCCTCACGGTGGTTCTTCCAAGTTTAGGTATGGATCTTTCCTTCGCAAACCCTATTATCTTCTTCATGAAGCCTGAAAGAAGCGGATTTGATATAACTGCATTAAACAGTGCAGGGATCAATGAACCTAATCTGTTAATATGGGAAATATTTGCAATAAGTCTTGTCCTAAAAGGAATTCCATTAGCATCATAGTAATGTTGAAGGAATTCGGCTTTCAATTTTGTCATATCTACATTTGAAGGACATTCTGATTTACAGCCTTTACACGAGAGACATAGGTCCAGAATATCATATAATTCCTGCTGGTTAAAAGGATTTTTTTGTGTTGACCGTGTAAGTAGCTCCCGTAACATATTTGCCCGTGCTCTTGTGGTATTTTTTTCATCTTTTGTGGCCATAAAACTTGGACACATGGTGCCGCCTATCAATTCACTTTTCCGGCAATCTCCTGAGCCATTACACTTTTCAGCAGCCCTGATTATTCCTTCAGTATCAGAAAAATCAAATACGGTATCAATATGTGGTGTTATCATTCCCGGTTCATACCTCAGTTTAGTGTTCATCCTTGGGGTGTCAATGATCTTACCGGGATTAAAAATATGATCAGGATCCCACGATTCTTTTAACTCTTTGAGCAGGTTGTAGTTTTTCTCTCCAATCATTAATGGGATAAATTCTCCTCTAAGTCTGCCATCTCCGTGCTCACCACTAAGCGATCCTTTGTATTTTTTGACTAATTTGGCAGTCTCATAAGCTATGGAATGAAATAGTTCCACATCCCTCTTATCTTTTAGATTCAGAATAGGTCTTAGATGCAGTTCCCCACCTCCAATATGGGCATAATAAACACAATCTTTTCCGAATCCTTCAAGCATACTTCTGAATTCCTCCATATATTCAGGCAGGTCGTTCACATTTACCGCAGTGTCTTCTATAACAGGTACTGGTTTAGAGTCTCCTTTCATGTTTGATAAAATCCCAAGTCCCGCTTTTCTAAGGTTCCAGACCTTCTGAATATTCTCACCTGTAACCACCGCAAAATGATAACCCAGATTCTGCGAATGCATATCTCTCTCCATTTTTGCTATGGTATCCTCAATTTCCTCCCAGGATTCCCTCGTAAACTCAGCAACAAGAATAGCTGCAGGATTACCTTTAACAAAAAACCGGTTTTTCTTCTGCTCAATATTTTCCCTGGTAAGCTCCAGAATTATTCTGTCCAACATTTCTACTGCTCCTGGTTTATATTTCAGGATAACTAAATTTCCCTTGAAAGATGATTCAAGTGTGTCAAAGTGTATACAAACAAGTGCTTTATGCTTTGGTGGCAGCGGTACCAGGTTTAATTTTATTTCAGTGGTAAAAGCGAGTGTTCCTTCCGATCCGGCCAATAATTTACACATATTAAACAATTCCCCATTCTTCTTAAAAGGTTGGCTATCCATAAGCAGATCAATGGCATAACCGGTATTTCTCCTGTTAAGTTTTGGGTGTGGATATTCATTTCTGATTTCATTACGGTTATCAGTATTTACTAAAATACTTTTTATCTTTTGGTATATTTTACCCTCAAGGTTTTCGTTTTCACATTTTTTATTGAACTCTTCAACAGAAACAGGACCGAAAGATACCTCAGATCCATCACTTAGTAATGCGTTTACCTCGAGAGTATGATCACGTGTACTTCCGTACAATAACGAATGGGCACCGCAGGAATTATTTCCGAGCATTCCTGCCATCATGCAACGATTTGATGTAGAGGTCTCTGGCGCAAAAAACAGTCCTTCAGGTTCCAGATACTGATTCAGCTCATCCAGTACAACACCTGGCTCAACACTGACCCATTTTCCTTCCTTATTAAACTCAAGAATGCGGGTCATGTATTTTGAAACATCAACAACAATACCTTTTCCTACAACCTGTCCAGCTAAGGATGTACCAGCTGTTCTTGGTATGATAGAAACCTTGTTTTTGTTTGCAAATGCAATAACCTTCCGAATATCATCCTTGTTCCTGGGAAGAATAACAGCAATAGGTTCTTCTTTATACGCAGATGCATCAGTGGAATAGAGCAATAATGTGGTTGGATCATAGAAAAGATCCCCTTCAATTTCTTTTTTAAAAATTTTAAATTTATCAGTAAGAATAATATCAGGAGGTGATTCCATATTGATTGATAATGTAGGAAGAAATAGTGAATCTGGTTTTTTTTTATTTTATGGGTTTAAATTATCAATAATCTGATAGATACACAAAATAATTGATAAGTGGTTTTTCTCTGGTAATAAAAATGATAAAGATTGCTCAGAAGATGAACAAACTTGCTATTTAACACAAAGGTTTATGATAATAATCATTTAAAAAATTGCAATTTTAGATCAAATTTGATGACTCAGAAAAAGAAAAATAAATTATTTATTTATAATTGATTTAATACAGAATATTAAAGAAGAGGCAAAAAAGAATTTTAAAAAGATTGTACTTCCTGAAGGACATGAGGAAAGAACTCTCAGAGCAGCAGATATTGCTATTGAAGAAAAAATTGCAGATATTATTATATTGGGTGAGCCTGACCAGGTTCTTGCAGATGCTAAACGGTTTGGTTTAAAGAATGTTAAAAAGGAAATAATAATAAACCCAAAAGATCACGAAAAGAAGAGTGAATACATTGATCTTATGGTAAATTTGAGGAAGAATAAGGGTTTGACAGTGAATGTGGCCAAACAACTGATTGAAGATCCATTATACCTGGGAACGGTTATGATTAAAAATGGGGATGCTGATGGTGAAGTAGCCGGAGCTGATAATGCAACAGGTGATGTGCTGAAACCTGCTTTCCAGTTTGTAAAGACCAGACCTGGAATAAGTGTTGTTTCTGGTGCTTTCGTGATGATACTGAAAGATATGGAGTTTGGAGAAAATGGGATGCTGGTTTTTGCCGATTGTGCAGTCAATCCAAATCCGAATGACCATGAATTGGCCGAAATAGCTGTAGCGACAGCACATACAACAAAAACAATTGCAGGATTTGAACCATTAGTTGCCATGCTTAGCTTTTCAACTAAAGGAAGTGCTAACCATGAGTTGGTGGATAAAGTAATAAGTGCCACCAAAATCGTAAAAGAAAAAAACCCTTCTCTGAAAATTGATGGAGAATTTCAGGTCGATGCTGCTCTTATTGAGGCAATTGGCAAAAAGAAAGCACCTGGTAGCACAATTGCTGGTAAGGCAAATGTTTTAAT
>JAUWMO010000335.1 GCA_030613125.1 Bacteroidota bacterium
TTGTATTCACAATTAACAGAGATTCCTGTATATGTGAGCGGGTTAATTCTTTATAAGAAATAAAATTATCTCCCTTTTTTTTTCTGGAAACGACCATTGTTCTGATTCCCAATTCAGAAAGTACATAGCAAACAGCTTTTGAAGCTCCACCACTTCCTAAGATTAAAGCCTTGTTACATTTCTGGTTCCATTTTTCCAATAATGTTCTCCGAAAACCATAAACATCAGTATTAAACCCTTTCAAAAAAATTGATCCTTTTTCTCTTACAACCTTAATCGTATTAACGGCACCAACCTTTTCAGCTTCAAAATCAAGTTCATCAAGTAAGGGAATAACAGTTTCTTTATAAGGTATTGTTATGTTTAACCCATAAAGGTTAGTATTGTCCCTGATCAAACCAGGTAAATCGTTAATCTGCCTCAGCGGGAAATTCCTGTATTCAAAGTCCGTAATATGTTCAAATTCAAACTTCTTATCAAAATAGTTTTTTGAAAATGAATGGGTCAATGGGTAACCGATCAGGCCGTATAGTCGTTTCATTATAAGTGTCTAAATGCCTAAAGTGACTAAAGTATTTTGTGCTTTTTCAATTTTAGCCATTACTTGAAATCATCCTAAAATGTATGTGTCATCCCTGACCTGATCAGGGATCTATATTGTTTTAAGCTGTTGAGACGCAATGCATTGCGTCTTTGCTTTGTAATCCACGCCAGCTTTACTCCTTGCCCTGTTTGCCTCACGATAATTAGCACCAATATTAGTACCAGCTTTTGTGATCTGATTTCTAACAACTCTTCCTTCAAGTGAATTTGGCAATCTGGCAGAAAGCTTTATTATAGCAATAGCAAATTCGAGTGTTCTTTTCTCCAGTTTTTTAGCAAATTCCTTATTTTCCATATATTCACTTATAACTGCCTATCCATTTTAGTCACTCTTTGCCTGCCGTATTATGATTTGTTCCCGTCGCTAACCATTCAAGAAATGAAATCGTTGCAATCCCAAGCAACATCAACACTATAGCAAATACAACTTCTCCGCTAAAGGAATCAGGAAAAAATCTTTCATAACCCTGAATAACCGGTGATCCATCCTGTTTAGTTAGAACCTTGCCTACAGAGTCTATTTGATAAATCTCATTTTTCCATGGCCAAAGTATTCCAAGTGAGCCCAGTATAAAACCGGTAAGAACGGCAAGTGTCTGCTCCCTGAATTTTTTAAAAATCCATGAAAGAACATGCGAAAAAGCAATCAGTCCAATTGCAGCACCAATACCAACCGGTAACAAAATTCGAAGATCCATTGCATTTACAGACTCAATAAAGACAAGCTCATAGTTCCCCATTAGAATCAGAACAAATGATCCGGAGAGGCCTGGAAGGATCATACTGCAAACAGCCACTATACCGCAAATAAAAAGGTAATAAGTATCTTCATTTCCCGCAGCAGGAGAAAGGAATGATATTATTAAAGCTATTGCTGCACCAACCAGAAAACTAATCACTACAGGCATGTTAAAATGCCTGATAGTTTTACCCACAAAATATACTGATGCCAATATCAAACCAAAAAAATATGCCCAAACATAAACAGGGTACTCCTCAAAAAAAAATGCAAGGATTTTTGCTAAAGTTAATATGCTGACAAAAACTCCGGCAAAAACAGTCAACAGGAAATCAAGCTTTGTGTAGGATGAAAATTCCTTCCACCTGCCTGTCAGTAATAATTTAAGGGCTCTAAAATCAAACGATTTTAAAGAGTCAATCAGTTTCTCAAATATTCCGGTAATCAAGGCGATGGTGCCACCTGACACACCAGGGATAACATTGGCAGCACCAATTCCTATTCCCTTTAGGAACAGACTGATATACTCTCTCATTTCACTTTTATTTATTATATATCAATTCATAACCTGGGAGAGCCCCCGAAAGAACCCCATTGGATCGGGACAGGCGGGGCAGGCAGAACTAAAAAAAATTATTATAATTGATCTTTTTGAAATTTAAGGTACCAGGTTACTTCAAATCATCAGGCAAAAAATGGAAAAAAGTATCGCCTCTCAGGCCTATTCGTAATGTTTCCAGGGAAATTACCTCATTGGGTGCAATATTTCCAAGATTCACATTAGCACCGAGAAGTTTTATGAACCAGACTTGCTGGGCTTTGTTGGGTGCTTCCCATAAAACATCATTTATATTTACCTCCTTTACTATACCATCAATCAGATCTGTATTAGCTGAGCCATCTTTCCTATATATTCCAATTGTCCCACTTTCCCGGGCTTCTGCGATCACCTTCCAGGATCCGGCATCAAGTTCAGCCTTCATATTGGTAACCCATACATCATCCGGGATCAAGACATCAGCACTTTTTGATCCCACCTCGGAAAGTACAGTTACCTGCTCAGATAAAATCCTGATATATTCAAGTTTATCTTCAAGTGGAATAGGCATGGAACCGTCTGAAACTTCAGCAAATTCCATTTTGTACTTATCGAGGTATTTCCTGAATTCATCAAACATTCCTCTAACAATAAAAGCCTCAAACAGGGTTCCTCCAAAATATGGCGCGATCCCTGCACTTTTATAGATTTTGATTTTTTCAATTAATCCATTGGTAATCAACGAGGTACCAAATCCGAATTTAAGAAAATCAAAATACTCACCTGAGGATTCAATTAAATTCTCAGCCTCTTTTATACTCAATCCTTTGTCCATTACCATAGTTAATCCGTAATCTCTTGGGGATATAGTACGTTCGGGAATAAAAGGTAATTGATAATTCATCATGATATTAGCTTTTATATTTTTTTATCATCGATTTAACCTGTTTAGTTGATAGAAGAGTGGAATTATCACCCAGCACCTCATAATACAGATCAAAGTCGATTGCAAATCCTTGTTCAAGATGATGAAAGCCTTTTATTGCTTTTTTATCCTGAAAAAGATACATCCCCAGATAATAATGAATAGCAGCATTTTCAGGAAGAAATTCAAATGAATTCTCCAGAGTTTTAATTGCTTCTTTAAGATCACCTGATTCATGTAACAGCCAGGCCGCTTCAAGCCAGTAATTTGCTTCAAAAGGATCATTTTCCAAAGCTTTCTGAATTGAATCGAAAGCGTTATTTTTCATATTCTGGAACCGGTATGATTTTGATATGGCAAACCAGAATTCAGGATTTTCACCATCAAGCGATATCGCTTTCTTCAAATACTTCCTGCTATCCTGAAAATTCTTCTTTTTTAACAGTACCACACCTTTACCAAAATATGCCTCCGGAGCTTCAGGATTAAGTTTTATAGCTTTCTGATAATAGTGTTCGGCATGCTCAAAATCTTTCAGGGCCTCATAACACCCGGCAACATAAAGAATTCCTGTAACATTATTGGGTTCCAACTCAAGAAATTCATGATAGGTTTCGATAGCATTTTCCAAATGTCGAACAGATGACTGGACGTTTGCTTTGTTAAACATAGCTGATGAGTTCCGGTCATTAATCGCTAAAACAAAGTCATATGCTTTCAAAGCTTTATCATAATTCTCCAACCTGTTATAAACCACGCCAAGGTTGTACCAGGCTAATTCAGAAAAAGGCTTAACATCGAGGTATTTGTTATAATAATCAATAGCTTCATCAAGCTTGCCTGTTTTTTCATAGCAGAATGCCAACTCATATAAACAGTAACTATTTTCCGCATTAAGTTCCAAAGCCAATTTAAAATATTTTATGGCTTCCTGAAATTTCTCCT
>JAUWMO010000211.1 GCA_030613125.1 Bacteroidota bacterium
AAAAATTAAAAGAAATTAATTTACACCCCTCATCCAGAGTCTTTAAAAAGCTTCTTCCTTCTTATGAGGTCCTTAATAAAGATGAATTATACAGTAAAATAGGAAGTGGGTTCATATCACTGGAGAACCTGAAAAAGGTGCTTTGGAAAAAAACAAAAAGCAAATGGATTCGTTACTGGATCCCGCAGTTTGGCAAGCAAAAAAAAGAAGAAACAGATATTGAAATACCTGATAAACACGATTATAAAAGCCCGTTTCTCATCAGAGAAGACCTTGACAACAAGGATATTTCATATAGAATTGCCAGTTGTTGTAATCCGATTCCCGGTGATGACGTAATAGGCTACCGCGATGAATATGATACAATAATAATTCATACATCAAAATGCCCGGTAGCTGTTAAACTAATGTCAAGCCACGGAAACAGGATCATCTCAGCTAAGTGGACCACCCACAAGATCCTTTCCTATCTTGCAAGGATAAGTGTGGTGGGTATCGACAAAATAGGAATGATCAATGAAATTACCAGTGTGATCTCCAAACAATTAAGCGTTAACATCCGAACTGTAAATATTGATGTTCATGACGGGATTTTTGAAGGAGGATTTGACCTGTATGTTCATAATACAGCCGATCTTAATAATCTGATCATGAACATCAGTAAAATCAAGGGGGTCGACACAGTTAACCGTGAAGATATCGTAGGATCATGACTTTAAAATAATTCTAAATAATACCTTATTTTTAAATATATTGATTAAATTTAGCCTGTCAATTTAAAATTAATTCCCTATGATAAGTGAAGATACAAAACAAACTGTTAAACAGATTTTCACTGAGTACCTGGAAAAAAAAGGACACAGAAAAACTCCTGAACGATATGCAATTCTTGATGAAATTTATTCACATGACGGGCATTTTGACATTGAATCTTTATATATTTTCATGAAAAACAAAAATTACAGGGTTTCCAGGGCAACTCTGTATAATACTATCGAACTTCTTCTTGATTGCAATTTGGTTATCAAGCACCAATTCGGAAAGAATATTGCTCAATTTGAAAAGGCTTACCACTGCAGTCAGCATGATCACCTTATCGATACTGAAACAGGAAAAGTAATTGAGTTCTGCGACCCCAGAATTCATGAAATAATAAAAACCGCCTGTGAATTAAACAATTTCAAACCTCTCTATCATTCATTGTACATTTATGGTGTTAATCAAAATGAACAAAAGAAGAAAGACAAGAAAGACTAAAAACCCCATAAATTTATAGCTCTGGTTTATAATAGCGATGATTATTTTAAATTTATCATTCCCGCGGAAGCGGGAACCGAAGACCGAAGGGATGAGTTCAGCATAGCTAATCCAGTAAAGCGATATTCATAACATAGCCGTGTCCTCGAAAGAATCCCGATGAGGCGGGGCAGGCAGAACCAAAAAGGATAAAACAAATTGACTTCATTTCAAAATTATTTTCTCAAAAGATTCGTACCTTGCAAAGTATTTTTTACTTCATAAAAATTTCCTGAAACATGAAGATTGACGTTCTGCTGGGCCTTCAATGGGGTGACGAAGGCAAAGGAAAAGTTGTGGATGTACTTACGCCCGGTTACAATGTAATTGCAAGGTTTCAGGGAGGACCTAATGCCGGCCATTCCCTGGAATTTGAGAACAGGAAACAAATATTACATACAATACCATCCGGAATTTTTCATTCTGAAAAAATAAATATCATCGGTAATGGTGTTGTGATTGATCCGGTTATTTTCGAAGAGGAAATCAAAGACCTGAAAAACCATGGACTGAATCCTCAAAAAAATCTCTCTATATCAAAAAGAGCACATCTGATTCTCCCTACCCACCGGATACTTGATGCTGCATCGGAAAAAGCAAAAGGAAAAACAAAGATTGGTTCTACTTTAAAAGGAATAGGTCCGACTTATATGGACAAAACCGGAAGAAACGGTTTAAGAATTGGTGATATTTCACAATCGGATTTCAATAATAAATATGATTTTCTTAAGAAAAAACATATTTCACTTCTTTCTCAATATGATTATTCTTACAAAGAAGAACTAAATAAACTGGAAAAACTTTGGTTTGACAGTATTGAATTGGTGAAACAGTTTCAAATTATTGATAGTGAGTATCTGATTAACCAGTACCTGAACAATAATAAATCAGTGCTTGCTGAAGGGGCTCAGGGTACCTTGCTTGATATAGATTTCGGATCATATCCGTATGTCACATCCTCAAATACAGTTTGCGCCGGGGCCTGCACAGGCCTGGGTGTTCCACCAGGTAAGATCGGTGAAGTTTATGGTATTTTCAAGGCATATTGCACACGTGTTGGTAGTGGTCCGTTTCCGACTGAACTGGATGATCAAACCGGAAAGGATCTCAGGAAAAAAGGTAAAGAATTCGGAGCTACAACCGGTCGCCCAAGAAGATGTGGCTGGCTTGATCTGGTGGCCCTCAAATATTCTATAATGCTCAATGGCGTTACTCAGCTTATAATGACCAAAGCCGATGTGTTAACCGGGTTTGAGATAATTAAAATTTGCACATCCTATAAAGAAAACACTGAAACAACTACAACTCATTTTCCATTTCAAATAGAGTCAGGCATGATCCCGGTTTATAAAAAATTTAAAGGATGGTCTGAAAATATTTCACAAATAGAGAATTATGATACCCTTCCAGGGGAATTGAAACAATACATTGACTATATTGAAAATGAAGTAAAAGTCCCAATAAAGATTGTTTCAGTTGGTCCCGACCGTAAAACAACAATTTTCAGATAATTATTCCGGTTGTTTATTAGGCAATTCCAGTCCAAATCCAGAGGTTCTGTCCTCTCTTTTCAGCAGGAAGGCAAAAATGAGACCCAGAAATCCTAAGCCTGCCAGCATAAGGATCGGATTGGTATAATCATATTTGGCAAGGCCCTGGCTTACTGTTTCAGCCGTTACACCCGGATTCGACCTGTCAAGAACTACTCCAATAAGGATTGGAAATGCCCATAAACCCAGATTTTGTACAGAGAACATCAAACCATAAGCTGTTCCTAATCGTGATTCCTCAACTATCTTGGCTACAGCAGGCCACATAGCTGCAGGAATGAGCGAGAATGCAATTCCTAATAAGAACATAGGAATAATTGCATTGATTGTGGTCAGTGAAAGAGTTGCATGCACCAAAATAAGTAACATAGATCCGTAGATCATAATTGTTGCACTCTTTCCCCTGAGGTCGGTAAACAAACCGAATAACGGGGTAAAAATTATTGTTCCGTAATAGACCATCGAGGTAATGTTAGCTGCCTTAGTGAGTTCAAACCCGAATTTGTTTTGGAGAAGATCGGGTGCAAATTTAATGAACGGAAATACAGCAGAATAAAATGTAACACATAATAATGTTATAAAAATGAAAGAGCGGTTTCTAAGCAATTTTAAAATATCAGATATTCTGAAAGGCTCCTCCTCCTCTACATTAATTTTAATTTGTCTGTCCAGTTTTACGTCTGAGATCAGGTAAATAAGAAACCCAATCAGGCCGATAACAAGAAGGGAAAATCCAAACCAAATCGGTTTTGTCCAGTTTGGTTCAATTAACAATGGAGAAATATTCAATGACAATGCCGCTCCCAGTCTGGCAATAGCTAAATTCACGCCCAAAGCAGTTGCCAGTTCTTTACCTTTAAACCATTTTACCACTATTTTAGTAATAACTACTATACTTGTTTCAGCTCCAAGGCCAAAAATAAAATAACCCAGTGACATCATTTTCAAAGCGGGAGATTTGGAAGTAAAAAAAGAGTTCATGAAGTTATATCCCAATCCTCCGTTATTAAAGCTGTCTGAAGCCCCATAAGCTGTTAAAAAAGCTCCTATCGCCATAAAACTAACAAAGCCTGTACCTGTAATTCTGATACCCAGCTTATCGGCAATTATCCCGCCAATTACTGCCATCAGAAGAAATATATTAGGGAATGAATATGCTGAAATAAAAAACCCGAAATCTCCTGAGCTGAAGCCCAGTTTCTCGCCAAGGATCTGTTTCATTGGTGAGAGAGCATCATAAAAATAATAATTGGTGGCCATTACCAAACTCACCAGGATCAAAACTGCCCAACGAACCCAGGCATATTCATTTAAAGCTTTCTTAAAATTTTCCATAAATTATTGATTTTATTCAGAAGTCCAAATGTAGAAAAATATCTTAAATCAGTTATTATCAATTTTCAAACTTTTTCAGCATATTTTCATAAACCAGATTGACATTACATAAAATATTTTGTATCTTATAACAAAATCATATTTCATCATATTCCAATCAAAAACAAGATAAACCATGGGAATTGATCCGACAAAATATGCAAAAGACCGAATCAAAGAACGTGAAAAATCGAAAAAGTCAGGAGGAGCAATTGTAACCATATCCAGAGAATTCGGTTGTCCTGCCAAAACCATTACCAAAGACCTGGTCACCCTGATAAATAAAACTACCGGGCACAGGTGGAGTTATGTAAGTAAGGAGATACTTGCCGAATCGGCTAAAGAACTCGGCATTCCTCCCAGTGAAATAAAACATTTTTTTAAATACCATGAACAGGGTGTTTTTGATGGAATGCTTACAGCTATTGCCAAATTTTATGCCAGCGACCATAAAATATATAACGCAATTGAAAAAACCATTCGATCAATTGGAAACAAAGGCAATGTTATAATTGTTGGCAGGGGAGGTGCCGCTATCTGTAATGATTTTGAGAAAGCATTGCATATCAGGCTAATGGCCCCTCTTGAATGGAGGGTGGAGAAAATAATGCAATACTATAAACTGGAAAAAGGGAAAGCAACCCGTTTTATTCTTGATTATGATGAAAAAAGAAAGAAATTCATGGGCCATTTCTTGAAATCAGGTGCTGTTCATTCCCTTTTTGATGTTATATATAACTGCAAATCATTGGAGAAAAGGGATATCGTGCATTCAATCTATGACCTGCTAAAAGCCAGAAAGATGCTCTAAAGAAATATGCTTAATGTTATTAGGCTGATGAAACAGGTTATGGATAGATATATATCCAGGCTTCGACTTCCACTGTATCCCTGAAATTCTCAAGTTGATATAATGCTTCCGAAAAATTATCAAGGTCCATTGCTGAAACCAGGTCAAAACCATTCTCAGCAGTGTATATACTTGTTGCATAACCCAATGATTCATAATAAACTGAATATTCATCAGCAAATTCCGGGGTTATAAAACTGCCAATAATTATATGATATCTGGATGTTTCCTCCAGCATTCTCCGCTCCTCTCCAACTCTCGCAAGAGAGTCAAGCCTGAGCTGGTTGGCATATGCAATCTCTTGTTCTCTTAATTGCTTTAAAGAATCTACAATCCTGATGCTGTCTTGCTGTCTTTTATAACCTTCCTGCTGAGTCCAGTCTTTCTTGCTATTCTTACATGCAGTGACTAAAATTAAAAGTATAGTGAATAATAAAAACAATCTTCTCATAATAGCTTAATTTTGAACCTAGTTCAAATTTAATAAAATAATTTAATTTTTAGTATATTAGAAAACGAAAAACAGCAAATCTGAATCATTATGAAAACCATAGTACAATTCTTTGAAGACAGCGTAAATAAATTTGCCGACAATGTTTTTATGTGGGAAAAAATTGATGGAATTTATAAGGGAACTACTTATAAAGAAATCAGGGAACAAGTTTATTTATTTGGAGCCGGATTGATAAGCCTGGGTATAAAAAAGGGAGACCGCGTTGGATTGATCTCTGAAGGACGCAATGCATGGCTGGTCAGTGAACTTGGTATTCTTTATGCAGGAGCAGCAAATGTGCCTCTATCAGTCAGATTACACGATCCTGAAGAAATTCGTTTCCGGTTTGACCATTCCGGCGTAAGAATTATAATAGTTTCAAAAAGTCAGGTTTCAAAGTTGAAAGCTGTTAAAAAATCAATCAAAACTCTTGAAAAAGTTATTTTCCTGGACCATGAGGGCAACCCTGAAAAAGATGAAATTCTTTTTGAATCAGTACTGGAATTAGGGAAAAATTACCTTGAAAAAAACCGGAATACATTTGAAGAAACATGGCAGTCG
>JAUWMO010000061.1 GCA_030613125.1 Bacteroidota bacterium
CTAGAGTTCTCGCTTGAAAACATAGTTTGCCATTATCTCTATAATAAAATCCAAATCCATTATACTTTCCAAGATATCCTTGACCAAAAACACCGCCATAATTTTTTGCATCTTTAAACCTAATCCATATTAATACTGCAAAATCTGAGGTCCCAAAATTTAATATCCCCGATTGATCTCCATAATCAATATAATCACTTGAACTTTCTCCGTATACATAAAGTCCTTTTTCTGTATTTATTAAACTAATGTCACCATTAGGTGTGCCAACAATATTTCCAGCTATATCAACAAAGCTTCCTTGTTCAAAATTGGTTTCAAATATTGGATTCTGCCCAAAAGCATTCAGAAAAACAAAAAAGAATAAAATGTAAAATAATCTTTGCATCAGCCACAAAAGTGTTAAATAAATAACACTTGTATTTTAAATTAATAGAACCATATAAACATCCTCTTCCAAATACGTAAATGAGGATGCTGCATTTGGTTCAAAATCAGAAAAAACAATAAACTCTCTCAACTGCTAATCAGCCCGCCTGTTTTTAAAAATGGAGGAAATGGAGGTAAAATGAAAGTTGAAATTCTTTTCATTTCCCTTTTGAGACCCTTCACACAACCGCCAAAAAAAATACTTTTCCACGAATGGAAAATTATTTTATATAAAGCCACAAAAGTAACGGATGAATCAATAAATTCAAAGAAGTGTTAATAACTTTTAAATATCAGCTATTAATTATAAAAACTTACTTTTTTTTCTTCCATTGTTCTGATAATAGACTCAAGGATCAATCGTCCGTCAGTATTTCCAAGTTCATCATCAGATGCCCTTTCGGGATGTGGCATCATTCCAAATACGTTTTTCGATTCATTACAAACACCGGCAATATTTTCTATTGAACCATTAGGATTGTGCAACTCTGAAACCATACCCTCCTCATTACAATAACGGAATAATATCTGGCCATTCTGACGCATCTTTGAGAGATTATCTTCTGAAGCATAATACCTTCCCTCACCATGCGCAACAGGTACCTTCAGTGCTTTATCTTTAGCAAGGAATAAATTGATTGCCGACTCATTGTTATCAGGTAGTATATAATTGTTCTTACAGATAAATTTTTGGCTTGAATTATGAAGAAGAGCACCCGGCAGCAGGCCCGCTTCACAAAGAATCTGAAAACCGTTGCAAATTCCTAACACAAAACCACCCCTGTTAGCGAATTCAATAACCTTAACCATAATTGGTGAGAACCTCGCTATTGATCCAGATCGCAGATAATCACCATAGGAAAAACCTCCAGGAAGGACTATTGCATCAACATCCTGGAGATCAGAATCTTTATGCCATAATTCAACAACCTCCTGATCTAATATTTCCTGTAAAACATATACCGTATCATGGTCACAATTTGATCCAGGGAAAATAACAATACCAAATTTCATTTAAAATAATTTATAAGATCAAAGATATAGATTATTCATTTCGATTTCAATAGTTAAATAAGCTTTTTTATCTGCGTTATATGAATAATAATTTCTACTTTTAAAAATACAAATCTAATAATCTTGAAATTTCTTCGTTATATTCTGTATGTAATTCTTATACCGATCGTTTTAGTTGTACTGTTTCTTTTTGTAGCAACTCTTGCTGATTATAGTCCTGAGGAGCGTGAAGTTATTTTTGAGTCATCTTCTCCAGATACCATTCAGATTAATGAGAAATTAGACATTTTAACCTGGAACATAGGGTATTGTGGTCTCGGAAAAGAAATGGATTTCTTTTATGACGGAGGGACTAAAGTTAGAGCAACTAAGGAAAATACACTGTTAAACCTGGATGCAATAACTAAATTTCTTGTATGTAATGATACCATAGATATGCTCCTTTTACAAGAGGTTGACATTCACTCGAAAAGGACTTATTACATAGATGAGGTCACTGAAATAAGCCGTGCACTGAAATATCCCAATTATTTTTTTGCTAATAATTATAAAGTTTTTTTCCTTCCAATCCCTCTTTCGAAACCTTTAGGAAAAATTAAATCAGGTCTGCTTTCATTGAGTAAATTTGAACCTTATCTGGTCGAACGCTATGATTTTCCCGGCAATTACTCCTGGCCAAAGAAATTATTCATGCTTGACAGGTGTTTCATGGTAGAAAGATATATTTTGTCTAATCAAAAAAAAATACTTGTAATTAACACTCATAACTCAGCTTTTGATGGTGGTCTGTTAAAAAAGCATGAAATGGCCTATCTTAAAGAATTTATTGAAAAGGAATATGTTTCAGACAATTATATTCTGGCAGGTGGTGATTGGAACCAAAATCCACCGGATTTCAATTCTTCAGGTTTTAATTCCGAATCAGGTTACAAAAATTTTGTTCTTGCATCAATTCCATCTGATTTTATCGCCTGGGACTGGACATTTGATAATACACACCCCACAAACAGGGCATTGACGACTCCCTACAATCCTGAATCAACTGCAACCACAATTCTTGATTTTTTTCTGTGTTCTCCTAATGTGTTAGCTAAACAGGTAAAAACTGTTAATCTGAATTTTGAAAACTCAGATCATCAACCAGTAATAATTACTTTTGTACTTGAGTAACTACCTCTGGCCAGATTGTAAATTATTCTATTTTCCGTATATTTATTCATTAATGAAAACTGCTTCCTTTCGATCCTGAAATTCAAATTTAAATGAGTGAGGAAATATTAAAGGCACTTATGCAGCTTTTTGCCCTGATTGTCAAACAGGGAAGTGGTGTGCAAAAAAAAGAGATTGAATTTGTTCGGAATTTTTTGTTTGAACAACTTAATCAAGCTGCTGTTCAGGATTATTTGACTTTATTTGAAGATTATGCAGATCTACATTCCAAAGAGCAAAAAAACAATAAAACAAAATCTCCATCAGTAAAGGACTCTGTCAAAATACTTGCTATTTGTAAAAAAATAAACCGTACTCTTACTCAAAAGCAAAAGGTAATTGTAATAATCCGACTTTTTGAACTGATCAATGCTGATAAAAAGTTTACGTATCAGAGGATGACAATCATCAACACTGTTGCTGAAGTTTTTAATGTAGCCCCAAAAGAATTCCATGATATTGAAGTATTTATTAAAAATGACAAACTAATAGACATAGATAATAGTAATATACTTAAAGTAGACCATGACCTCTTTCAACCAGAAAGTGTGAATAAACTTAAGAAGGTTTATTCTGATTGCATGATATTTATCCTTCATGTTAAAAGTGTTGATTTGTATTTTCTCAAGCATAGTTATAAGCAGGAGGTATTATTAAATGGTCTTGTTATAAGTCAATTCAAAATATATCTTTTTGCAAGTGGCAGTAGTATTAGGCTCCCTGTTGGAAAACCAGTATATTATAGTGATATTATTTTAATATTCAGATCTGATTCTGTTCATACTGAAATACAGTATGATGTATACAATGTCTCGCTCCGTTTTCCAAATGATGAAATGGGTGTTCAAAATGTTTCATTTTCT
Organism: Bacteroidota bacterium; assembly: GCA_030613125.1. Classification (GTDB taxonomy): domain Bacteria; phylum Bacteroidota; class Bacteroidia; order Bacteroidales; family VadinHA17; genus JAUWMO01. Next base: position 3,516 of record JAUWMO010000061.1, read on the forward strand.
GAAAATCAGGGTAGATTAGTTGGTATCTTAGGTGTCAGCGGGGCCGGGAAAACTACATTATTAAATATCCTATGTGGTATAAAAAAACCAACCACAGGCAAAGTTCTATTGAATGGACAAGATATTCACTCCGGCAGTACAGAAATCAAAGGTGTGATTGGCTATATTCCTCAGGATGATCTGTTAATTGAAGAATTGACGGTATTTCAAAATCTTTTTTATAATGCCAAACTGTGCTTTAAAAATAAAACTGACAAAGAGATTTCTGAACTGACCGATCAGACTTTAGCAAATTTAGGCTTATTGAATAAAAAGAACCTGAAAGTAGGATCCCCAAAAAATAAAATAATTAGTGGCGGAGAACGAAAAAGGTTGAACATTGCCATTGAGTTGATCCGACAACCTTCAATTTTATTTGTCGATGAACCTACCTCCGGACTTTCATCAAGGGATTCTGAAAATGTTATGGATTTGCTCAGAGGGTTAAGCCTGAAAGGTAAACTTGTTTTTGTTGTTATACATCAACCTTCATCTGAGCTTTTTAAGATGTTTGATAATGTTTTATTCCTTGATGAAGGAGGACAATTAATTTACTATGGAAATCCTGTTGAATCTGTAATATATTTTAAAAAACTGGATGCACAGATCAATAGTGATATTGGTGAATGTCCAACTTGCGGTAATGTAAATCCGGAATTGATATTTAATATTGTTGATAAAAAAGTAGTTGACGAATTTGGTCAGTACACTCAGAAAAGGAAAGTGAGTTCCGGGCAATGGGCAGAGTATTTCCGTGAAAAGTCTATTAGCCCATTAACTGTATCTACAAGCGTATCTGCACCATTCTCTTCTTTCAATGTTCCATCGTGGTTTAAACAATTCCAAACATTTATCACACGTGATTTCCTATCAAAAATTTCAAATCGGCAATATGTTGTTTTAAACCTGCTGGAAGCACCATTATTAGGTTTTATTCTTTCTTATATCATATATTATATTGCCGACCCTGAGTCAGGTAAATATATTTTCAGAGAAAATGAAAATATTCCCATTTACATTTTCATGAGCTTAATTGTAGCTTTGTTTCTGGCTTTGACTATTAGCGCTGAAGAAATATACAGGGACAGGATAATACTTAAAAGAGAACGTTTTCTGAAACTTAGCAAGGGGAGCTATCTTTTAGCTAAAGTTATTATACTTCTTTTTATTTCTGCCTTTCAGACATACCTTTTTGTTTTGATAGGTAATAGTATTCTGGAAATTAAAGGAATGAATTTTTATTACTGGCTTGCCTTGTTTACAACCGCTGCTTTTGCCAACTTGCTTGGACTTAATGTTTCCGCCTCTTTTAATTCTGCAATTACAATTTATATTATTATTCCTCTTCTTATAATACCTATGATGGTTCTAAGTGGTGCCATGTTTAGTTTTGATAAACTAAACCGATCAATTGGCAGTGTGGATAAGGTGCCTGTAATTGCTGATTTAATGGCTACAAAATGGACTTATGAGGCTTTGATGGTGCATCAATTTAAAAATAATCGCTTCGAAAAGTATTTCTATGAACTTGAAAAAAAGGAGAGTCAGACAGACTTTCAAGTTGCGCAAAAGTTGCCAAAACTCGTAATGGCATTGGAATTTACTTATAATTTATTTGTCACCAGAACCTTGACCAGAGAACAACCTGGTAAACTGAATTTAATAATTAATGAAATTTCAAAAGAACATTTAAAAGTTAAGTATATTACATTTCAACATCTGGATAAACTTAATACTACAGACTTTAATGAGACTTATGCAATTTCGACAAAAGAATATATAAATAAACTGCAAGTGCATTATGGCAAGAAACTTACCGGAGCTGAAGATAAAATAGAACATATTATTTATTCGATGCTGAAAGCGGATCCAACCCTATATCAGCGTCTTAAAGATCAGTATTTTAATGAGAGTGTTTCTGATATTGTAAAAAAAAGGTTTGAAAGGAACCGGATTCTGGAATACAAGAATCGACTGATCCAGCAATATCATCCAATTTATCAAGATCCGGAACCAACTCACATGTTAAATTTCAGAACCCATTTTTTTGCTCCCAGAAAGCACTTTTTTGGCTATTATTTCGACACATTTTGGTTCAATATTTTTGTAGTATGGACAATGACTATCATTTTATATATTACACTCTATTTTGATCTGTTAAAAAAAATTGTTTCACTTTTTGAAAATTTAAACTTTAAAAAATAATTTTTTTCTGACTTGAATGTGTTAAGGAATTTTATAAATTTGTTTGTTCGTTAATAAATAAATTGATGAAATATAAAACTTTTTTTATTCCAGGCCTTGCAATTATTATTACTCTATTAGGTTGTAAATATCAACAAGGCAGTTCTGAAAAAACCGAGTTCACGGTTCCTGATTCTTTAGCTTTAAACGCCTCTTCAGAACTTCATCAGGAAGCTATGGAAGGAATTATTGAGAACCTGGCCTCTCCTGTAGAAGTTGCCGCTATGCTAAATGATATGGGTGTACCCTATTTCGGAAACATACTTGTATCTACTGAAATCGCTGAGGATTTAACTACAAATTTTCAGAAAGCATTGATGTTGGGAGTTTTAAGTGCTGATCTGGGATATCTTAACATTTATAGAAAAAACACATCAATTATCGATTATATCTCCTCCATTAAATATATTACAGATGAACTTAAAGTAGGCCAATTTTATGATTTTACTACTCTCAAAAGATTATCTGAAAATAAACATGACCTTGATTCATTAATGTATATTTCCGTGCGAAGCTTTAATCAAATGAACTCCTACCTTGAGAAAACCCATCGTACTAATATTAGCTCACTGGTTATTACAGGTTTATGGTTAGAGGGCTTTTATCTTGCAACACAGGTTGCCAAAGATTTTCCAAGTCATGAGATTAGTGAAAGTATTGGAGAACAAAAGATTATAATGGAAGACCTTTTTTCTATTCTTGAAAACCATAAAGATAAACCTGGTTTCAATGATCTCATTGCCCACCTCAATTTATTGAAACATGAATTTGACAATGTGGAAATTACATATGAAATCGGTGAGCCTGAAACAGTTGAAGATGAAAATGGGATGTTGGTTATTATACAAAATGAAGAAAGCATTGTTCATATCACTGATGATCAATTGAATAAAATTATCAACAGAACTAGTGAAATTCGAAATCATTTTATAAAAAAATAACATGAAGAGATTTACCTTATTGGCATTATTTACAGTATTGGTAGGATCAGCTGTGGTTTTTTCGCAAACAGAAAATAAAAACATTGATCATTGTTTTGCTTCAGCAGGTGAAGATGTTACATATTTAAAAGATTTTGTTGTTAAACTTCCTGCAAAAAAAAATAATCAGAGCTCACCCGTTGTAAAGAATACGATAATTCTTCGGAAAAATACTGTTTATAGATTTACTATCTGTAATAATAAAAACTCTGAAGGTAAAGGCATCATCCAACTATTTGATGTAAAAAGAACTTTAGGGAGCACTTATAATCCAAAAACAGGAAAATCTTATCAGTCTTTTAATTTTCATTGTTCCAAAACAGGACCTTATACAATATTTATTTCATTTAAAGATGGGAAGAGTGGTAATGCCATAGGTATAATGTCGTATGTGAAAAGGAAATGATCCTGAGAAACTTCCTGGTGTTAGTTTTTAGCCTTTTATTCCAACACTAAAGGCAGATAAAAAGTAACGACCATTCCAATAACATAAATTAGGAATAATACATTGGTAAACATCTGGCTCTTTACCAATGAAAAATAATGGGAAAAGAGGTAGCTTAATGGGAATGCAATTCCAATAGCTACTAAACCATTATTACCTGGAATAACAAAAAACAATACTATCATAAGAATAAATATCCAGAATAAAAGAAGAAAATATCTTTTTGACCGGATATTCTTATATTGGAACTTCTGAAGCAAATAAAAACTGGAAATCAAAAAGAATATTGCAATAAATGCAAAAAGAATATTTTGACTAATCGAGAAAACCTGTGTAAAATTCTTACTTGCAAAAGTGTATATAACAATTTGATTAAGTTCATTTACTTCACCTTTTAGAAAGAAAAATAACCCATAGGTAATAGCCCAGGGAGTAATAAATCCAAACAAAGAGTTTAGCCAGTTTTTCCAATTTAACGATCGAAACAAAATAATTCCTACCCATATTATTACCAAAAACGACGCAAAAGGAAGATAGAACAGGCTTCCAATTGATATGAGCAAACCTGCATCAAATAAAGAAAACATCACTTGCCCTTTGCTATAAGACGAAAAAATCTTGTCAAAGGCAATAATTACAAACACCATAGCCAATAATGCCGGGGTTAACTGTTGAATTCCGGGCAGCCATGCGGATGATAAAACAAAAAACAAAGCTGGCAGATAATTTCTTTTCTCAATAAACTGGTGCCGGGAATTAATAAAGGATATTGCAAATGCAATTAGTAGCCATAGACAAAAACCTGTGATAATTAATATTAATTCAGATAAGGAATAAAAACCGGTAAATAGATTAAAGATTGGAGAAAGTTGAAATTCACCAGACATTAGAAATAAAGAAGGTTTGTAATAAACAGGAACCCATGCAATAAACAATGTGAGGATGATGAGAAAAATCACATAAGGTCTGCTATTTCTATAAATATCAAGCATCAACCGGAACTAAAAAATTAACCATTTCTTCAACTTAAATCAAAACCAATGTCTTTTCTAAAATACATTCCTTCAAAATGAATTTTATCAGCATTAGCATATGAAACTTCCAAAGCATCTTGAAAATTATTCCCATAAGATGATACAGCAAGTACTCTGCCACCATTGGTAAGTAATTTGCCTGAATCTATCCTGGTTCCTGCATGAAATACTATGCTATCGTTCACTTTTTTTATTCCGGAAATGATCATTCCTTTATTATATGATCCTGGATATCCTCCTGAAACTAACATGACAGTTGTAACAGTTCTGTTTTCAATTTCGATCTTTTTTTCACATAAATTACCTTCGCAAACACCTACAAACAATTCTAACAGATCAGACTTAATCCTTGGAATAACAACTTCAGCCTCCGGATCACCCATTCTAACATTATATTCAATAACATAGGAATTACCATTCACATTTATTAACCCAAAGAAAATAAATCCATGAAAATCTATTCCCTCTTCTTGAAGTCCCCGAAGAGTAGGTTTAATAATTCCTGTTTCTACCTTTTCCATAAAATCTGAACTGGCAAATGGAACAGGTGACACAGCTCCCATACCTCCCGTATTTAAACCCGTATCAGCCTCTCCTATCCTTTTATAATCTTTTGCTTCTGGCAGCAAAATGTATGATTTTCCATCAGTAAGTACAAAAACTGAAAGCTCAATACCACTCAGAAACTCTTCGATAACAACTTTTTTCCCTGCTTCACCAAATTTTCCATCAAACATTTCTGAAAGTTGATAATAAGCCTGATCCAAATCATTCAATATTAATACTCCTTTCCCTGCAGCTAAACCATCAGCTTTTAAAACATACGGAGGATTCATGTTTCTAAGAAATGATTTTGCTTCACTAAAAGTATCTTTATCAAAAGATTTAAAAGCAGCTGTTGGGATATCATATTTTTGCATGAATTGTTTTGCAAAATCTTTGCTGCCTTCAAGCATTGCAGATTCCCTGTCAGGGCCAACTATCAAAATATCTTTCAGATGATCATGGCTTTTAAAAAAATCAACAAAACCCATCACCAGTAGATTTTCGGGACCGACAACAATCATATTAATTTTTTTCTCCAGAGAAAATACTCCAACAGCCTCAAAATCTGAAATGTCAAGTGGTATATTCCTTCCCAGCTCTGTTGTCCCGGCATTACCGGGAGCAATATATAATTCCTTTAGTAAATTGCTTTGAGATATTTTCCAGCTAAGAGCATGTTCTCGTCCACCTGAACCAAGTATAAGGACATTCATAAAATGATCATTTTAAAATGAATTATATCACTAAGATATTCCACATAGTTTTTTAACCCGAAAAATTAGCTACGCTGAGCTCATCCCTTCGGTCTTCGGTTAACAGAATTTTTCGCCATTTATAGCTGACGAAAAGTCAAATTCAAATATACCAATTGTTTAATTCAAAACTTACTCTAAAATTGATGAATAATTCGGGTTAAAGCAAATCAATGTCTAAATTTGAATGAGATACCCTGCCGCCCCGTAAGGGATCCCTTTGGGACAAGCAGCGGGGAATATAACCTCATCAGATCCCGAATAAGACTCCGTCTTTTCGGGATCAATTCGACTTACAAATTTCAAGGTACTTCGTACATGAAATTTGAGTCTCATTGATTTAATTATGATTACGGCTCTATAGTGATAGTCCAACAAATAAACCCTATTCTTCTTCTATTATGGGTTTTATTAAAAAGTTGCTGAAACGGTAAATAAACATGATCTCATGAGAGCCACTATTTACGGTTTTTATATCTGAAAGACTGAGATCATATGCATATCCAATATTGATGCTCTCATTTTTATATCCCAATTGAATGACCATTGCATTTCCTGACCGGTATGACAATCCCAGGGATACCATCTTTTTGAAAGTGCCGTATATATTAATATCTGCCTGAAAAACACTGCTTTCCAGGTACTTAAAAAGCACTGAAGATTCCAGTTCAAAATCCTGACTAATTTCAAAATTATAGCCTAAATTGAGAAAGTAATGCCGAATTCTTTGGTTATCAGCTATATCATTAGCATCAAAACGAATGCGCCCCTGGAATAATTGATATACAGAAAGACCGGCAAAATAATTTGGCCCATAATAATATACTCCGAAAGCTGCATCTGGTACCACTTTGTGCTCAGCTCCCTGTAATGCCAAATCGCCAGGATCTTCCACATTCAGTTCCTGCTTGTTCAGATAATATTGATAGATAAATCCAGACAACCCGAATGAAAGCCGGGAATCAGAGCCGCTAAAAGGAATGTGATAAGCATATGTTGCTTCCATTCCGGTCCGCCTTAAAGGACCCTGAGTACTATTAAACATCCTCACACCTATACCCATGCGATCTACAATTTCCATATGGCCACTGAGCATCTGCATCGAAGGAGATCCCTTGATCCCTACCCAGGATTTCCTGTATGAAAAGGCTAAAGGTAACCCCTCCTCACTACCTGCAACAGCCGGATTGATTTCATATTTATTTAAATTGTATAAACTATTGATGTTCAGTTGCTGACCAAACAGCATTCCTGATATCAATAAACCAATAATTAACAGATATGTCTTTTTCATTAATACGTATATTAATTATTCCTATTTAATAATATTCACAGTGCCTGATACTGGTTTCTCACCACTACCAAAGTTAACAACATAATAATATGTTCCTGCCGGCAGGACTTTCCCGTTATATTTCCCATCCCATGGTTCAGGATAGCCTGTGGCTGAACTAAATACCAATGTTCCCCAATTGTTATAAATCTTCACAATACTATTTGGGTAATTCTGCATACCATGTATATTCCAAACATCATTTACACCATCGTCATTTGGCGTAAATGCATCAAAAATAACCAGTGTACATCCAACCGTAGCTTCAGTAACTTCAAGTATACTGCTTGATACAGGTCCACACAAATTATCATCAGTTACAGTTACGGTATAGGTCCCTATATCCAGACCTGTGAATTCTCCTGTGCTGTTAATAACACTGCCCGGGTTCAATGTGTATGTAAGCGTCCCTGTACCACCCGATGCTACCACAGTAACTGTTCCGGTATAATTCTCCTTGCAGGTTGCAGTAGCATTTTCTGAATCGATGGTAATAGCATCAGGTTCGACAATAGTAATTGTACTTCCAGCCACTTCACAATCATCAGCATCTTTAACCATTATATCATAGTCTCCTCCTGAAAGACCTGTAAAGGCCCCGGCATTACTAAAATAGGTTGTGCCTCCGTCTATTGAATACATTAAACCTCCTGCACTGCTACTGGCTGTTATTGTAATTGTACCATCTGACTCACCGTAGCAGGTAACATTCGTAAATTCTTCATTGCTTATCAGGATTGCTTCAGGTTCAAAAATTGTTATTGTGCTTCCTGCAAGTTCACAATTACTGTCATCTCTAACCATAATGGCATAACTACCTCCTGAAACTCCTGTAAACACACCGCCATTATTAAAATAACTCACACCTCCATCAATTGAATACATTAAACTACCCGTACCTCCACTGGCAGTTATAGTGATTGAACCATCCGCCTGTCCGTTACATGTAACATTTGTAAATTCTTCATTGCTTATTACAATCATAGCAGGTTCAATAACAGTCAGATTACTGCTAATTACCGGGCCACAACCGTTGGCATCGGTAACACTAACTGTATAGGTGTCAGCCAACAAGTTGTTAAATATCCCTGTGCCATTACTTATACCCCCCGGATTTATTGTATAGGTCAATGCTCCGGTACCTCCTGAAGCCATGACTGTAACCGTCCCGTCAGCGGCCCCGTTACAGGTAATATCTGTTGAAGCTTCACCATCAACAGAAATTGCAGGAGGTTCATTTACAGTATAACTATCATTTATAGTAGCGCCATTAAAATCAGTTACCATTACATCATAGGTCCCTCCTGAGAGTCCGGTTTGGTCTTCACTGCCAGGTACCAGGCCACTGCCGTCTGTTGTGCTCCATGAATAGGTATAAGGTGCTATACCTCCACCAACGGTAATATTAATAGTTCCATCATTTCCACCATAACAACTAACATCTGTTACAAAACCTGTCAAAGTAAGTGGGCCCGGCTGGGTAACAGTATAATTACTGTTAATTAAACAACCGTTTACATCGATAACCGTAACAAAGTAGGTACCAAATGTTAACCCGGTCTGGTCTTCAGCACCCGGTACCAGTCCACTTCCATCTGAAGTGGTCCAAGCATAAGCGTATGGAGTAGTTCCTCCACTCACCGTAATGTCAATGGCACCATCATTTCCACCTGCAATACTTACATGTGTAACATTTCCTGATATTGAAAGCGGAGCAGGTTCATTTACAGTCAAGCCGGTACTTACAACCGGGCCACAATTATCAGTATCATCAACACTAACTGTATATGTCCCTGCTGAAAGTCCGGTATAGATGCCCGTTCCATTGGTACTGCCACCCGGGTTTAATGTGTATGATAATGG
>JAUWMO010000041.1 GCA_030613125.1 Bacteroidota bacterium
TAATTAACATTCAGAACTTTAAATAAAGCTTTAAACACATGAAATAACTAACTGATAATTGCTGAAGGTGTTTTCATATATTTAAATCAAATCGATGTAAAAACATTAATATTTAGATGAGAAAACGATTACATTTCTGTAAAAATGCTACATTTAGCTTATAATGTAACTTCATTCAATCAATAAAAACATGAAACGTACAGAAACGCTATTAACCATAGTTTTAACAGATGAAACGTCCAAGAGATTTTTATACACATGAAAATCGTAAAATTTATTACCTGTTTTCACGTTTATTAATTACTGGAAACTACTCCTAAAATCCTAATATCATGAGCAAACAAAAAACATTTACACTACTTCCAATATTGTTGGCGGCAACAATGATGTATGGCTGTGATTTATTTACCCGCTCACAGGAAAAAGAAAATTATAAAGTAATAACCATTGACGGCAGTTCCCAAATTTTTAATATTTCAAATTCCTATATTTCTTTTGGATCAATTGCTATAACAAAAGAAAATAAAAATACTGCACTTATGGTTTCAGATGGTGATTTATTATACTCTTTTTTAGATGATGAAGCTTTTTTTTACAGGTATAATAAAAACGATGGTTTACAACTTGCATTTTCGGCTGATACGGTTGACTTTATCAGATTTTACAATAAAAATAAACTGGTTTCTCTTACCATTTCTGATGAAACAAACATCCGGGAATGGATTGAAAATTCCAATAGCGAAATATTCAAAGACCTGAGATGCCTTTATATAAAATGCCCGGTTTCGAAAGATCATATGACAGTAATAAAACGAATTTCTGAGATCAAATCTGATATCGGAATAGTTTTAGAGGACAATGACAATAAACAAACAGCGAATGAAGTTCTGTCTTTATTTAATCCCTCCTGGCTTGTTTTATTGAATTCTGAACCCGGAGATATTAATACGGAATTGCCTGCCAAACTTAAGAATATTGATCTTTTCTGGATAAATGGGGAATATTTGTCCGGTTCCAACCTGTTGTCTTCTTTTCCGGGCTTGACTTCATTAATAATTGAAGATTGGGATCCTCAACCAGAAGATGAATATCAATTAAGTAATTTAAAAAAGCTCCGGTCTTTAAGCATTGTTGAATCTGATATTAGCGATCTTTCTTCTGTTGCTTTTCTGTCTAAATTGAAAAAACTACATTTGATTGATTGTGATTCCCTGGCAGATATCAATGCATTAAATAAATTTTCAAAACTTTCGGATCTGAGTTTATCTATGTGTGAAAATATTTCAGATGTTTCCGTTATCAGTAAAATTTCACCGTTATCCTCCTTATCTCTTCCCTCAAATATAAGTCAGGTGGAGTTTTCTTCAATTATTGACAACCATCAATCATTGGGGAACCTTGAACTTGTTGGTTGTGAAAATATTAATGATCTTTCTCCCCTCGAAAAACTTGAAAAACTAATAACAATAACACTCGACGTTCCTGTAAAAGATCTTACACCATTATATCAATTAAAGAAACTTGAGCTAATAATTGTTGAGGAAAATATGTTTGAAGAATCGGGAGATGAAATTTCTGACCTGCGTGCTGCAATGCCGGATGTCAAAGTTGTTCCGGGCGGGGGACTATGTCTTGGTTCAGGCTGGATTTTATTAATTATCCCTATAATATTAATCATTCGTCAAGTTACTGTTTTACGTAACAGGTTTGCCCGGGGAAAAAATAACAGATGACAAGGTTTATAAAAGCTCCGGACAAACGGATCATCAGCTTTTTGGAAGCTGTTCTGACAATTACCGGTCTGTTTATCTTTGCTCTGTTTATCCATTCCGGATCTTTTTCTATTGTTTTTGCAATTATAGGATTAACTCTTTCAGCATTGAGTATTAACCACGCTGTTCAGTCCTCAACTTCTGTTTTTAATGCATTTGGTTTTACCACAATTTCTAAAAAGACACTAATCTATGCCGTGGCAGGAGTATTGGTTGGTGTTATTCTGGCAGTTATAGTCCGTCAAACCTTCGGTCTTACTTTATTACCAGAAACTCTCACCAGAATTGCAATTATTGCACCATTGATAGGAATAACCGAAGAACTTATCTTCAGGGGATTTGTTCAGGGGCGAACTGATTCATTTGGACCGGTTTTTTCTGTGGTCTTTGCTGCAACAGGTCATGCTTTGTATAAATATTTTGTGTTTAGGTCACTCTCTGATCCGTTAAATATTGACTTCGAATTTCTTGTTATCTGGACTTTTCTCGGCGGATTACTTTTTGGAGTACTGCGCGAGTTATCAAAAAGTGTAATTCCACCTGTCACGGCCCATGCCTGCTTTGATATTGTTGTTTACGGAGGGTTTACAATGGCACCCGTTTGGGTGTGGAGCTAAGTAAAACAAAAAGCTGTATCATAATCCTTGAATTATTCCCGTTTTGTGCGGTTTTTGAAGTTGTAATATTAATATAAAGAAAATCAAGTTAATAAAATTATTTTGAGCTACTTTTAGGTGTCCCAATACGGAAATCAGTAAGATGTCAAAAAATAAAATCTTAAAGTGAACAGCCAGGCACAAAATCGCAGAAATTTTCTAAGAAATGCTTCATTAGGCATTATAGGAGTTGGATTAGCAGGTAAAAAAGGCTTTGCTAATTCTTTAAGTGATAAGGATCCTGAAACTCCCAAAATTAAAGAATACCGCAGACTGGGCCGAACCGGTGCCATGGTATCCGATATTGGTTCAGGAGTTCCTAATAATGAATCTGTACTTCGCGCAACGTTGGAGGCTGGAGTGAATTTCTTCGAAACCTCAGAAGGATATGGTAATGGACGTAATGAAGAATTAATTGGAAGAGTAATTAAAAATTTTGACAGGGAAAAACTTTATATCGCCACCAAGGCGTATCCTGTATACAGAATCTTTAAGTCAGCTGATGATATAATCCGCAGGGCAGAAGCAAGCCTGGGAAGACTGCAAACAAAATATATTGACCTTTACATGATCCATCAGGCGCAGAATATTGTCCGGGTGAAGGACGATTATTTTCACAAGGCCTGTGATCAGTTAAAAAAGGAAGGTAAAATCCGGCATGTAGGATTATCCTGTCACGGCCAACCCTACTGGCAGGAACCCAGGGAAAGCCTGGAAGATATCATGATGGCTGCCATTGAAGACGGCCGGTTCGATGTGTTGTTTTTTCCATACAATTTTATGGAACCTGATATGGGTGAACGTATCATCAAAGCGTGCAAAGAGAAGGACATCGGCACTATGGTCATGAAATCAAATCCGGTGGTGGTTTATGAAAATTACGATCAGATGGTGAAGCATGGAACAGAATTGGGTCGTACTGAAAAAAAGGAATATGATAAACTAAAATCACAAATGGAAGATGCCCGGCAATTTTTTAACAGGTACAATATGTCGGATATTGAAAAGATCAAAGACGGGGCTATCCAGTTTATCCTGACTAATAAAGATGTGAATACCATATGTTGCCGGTTTCAGAATTTTTCAGATGTATCAAAATATACCAGACTTTCAGGAACTACACTTAAGAACCGGACTGCCCAAATACTTGATGATTTCAAAGACAGTATGGGCTTCCTCAACTGCCGTATCGGATGTAATATTTGTGAAAAGGCATGCCCGCATAATGTTCCGGTAAATTCCATAATGAGGTACCAATACTATTTTCATGCACAAAAACGTGAAAAGACAGCCATGCAGTATTATAAAGAATTGGCTGGTAATAAACCTGACTTATGCCAGAATTGTGATGGTTTTTGTGAACAATCCTGCCCACATGGCGTAGCCACCAAGGGATTGCTGGCCCTAGCTCATCAAAATCTGAGTTTCAACAATTCGAATATTTCTTAAACATACTTACCGTGAAAACCAACAAACACAACCGTCGTAAATTTTTAAGAAACTCCTCTTTAGGCATCCTCGGTGCCGGGCTCCTCGGGGAAAAAGGATTTTCCCAATCTCAATCTGAAAAGAAATATGAACTTCCAAAAATCAAAGAATACCGGATGCTGGGAAGGACCGGATTTAAAGTGTCAGATATCGGTTGTGGTCCTGCAATCCTTGCCAACGAGAATGTTCTCAAAGCTCTTCTAAAGGCCGGTGTCAACTATATTGATTCAGCAGAAGCATATGGTCGTAGAGTAGAAATCCTTATTGGAAAAGCCATTAAAGGCTTTGACCGAAAAACAATATTTGTTACTTCAAAGGTTTGGCTAACAGGCAAAGAATCAAAAGATGATATAATTAAACAGTTTCGAGGCACTCTTGAAAGAATGGGAACGGATTATATTGATTGTTTGCAGATGCATTCTGTCACTTCCTCAAAAGATCTTAATTATAATCCTTATCATGAGGCTGTAGTTCAACTGAAAAATGAAGGACATCTCAAATTTAGCGGAGTATCATGTCATGGTGCAAATTGGTTCCATAATCCGGAGGAAACCATGGAAGAAATTTTAAATACAGCAATTGTTGATGGCAGATTTGATGTGTTGCTTTTAGTTTACAACTTTGTACAAGTCGAAATGGGTGAAAAAATCCTCAGGTTATGCCGTGAAAAAAACATTGGAACCACATTAATGAAAACTGAACCATTTGGGGGATTTTATTTAACTCAGCTTCAACGATACAATGAGCACATTGAAGAAGATAAAGAAATTCCTGATTATCTACAGACAATTTATGATAAGTTCAAAGAAAAGCAAGAGAAGGCAAAGCCATTTATTGAAAAATTTAACCTGAATAATGATGCAGCCATTCGGAATGCATCCATTCGGTTTGTTCTGAACAACATGGATGCCCACAGTACGTTAATTTCATTCAGAGGCTTTCAAGACATTGAGAACTATTTATCGCTTTCCGGTCAAAAATTCTCAGATACCGACCTGGCAATTCTTGAATACAGTAAAACTTTGTACGGAGATATTTACTGCCGTCATGCATGTTCAATATGTGAGTCTGTTTGTCCCAGTCAAGTGCCCATTAATACAATCATGCGGTATCATCATTATTTTATTAATCAAACCCGAGAAAAATATGCAATGCAGCTGTATCAAAAGCTGCCGGGATCAAAACCCGATGTTTGTAAAAATTGTCCGGGTTACTGTGAACAAGCCTGCCCATATGGCGTATCCACCAGGGGGTTGATTGCTATTGCCCATGAAACCCTTAATTTTTATAACGCATAATTTATTTATCTTTAGTAAACAAAAAAATTCCATAAAATGAAAAAATATTCATACATAGGACTCTTGCTTCTTGCTTCATTTATCTGCACAGCTTCAGGAAGGATCACGTTTAAGAGAGTAGCACCGGCCATCATTGACCTGCCGGATTATATCCAATCCATAGCCATTATTGACAGATCGCTACCCGAAGATACAGAGCTTAGCATTATTGAGGGCATCTTAACAGGCGAAGGTCCGGAACAGGATAAACTAGCCAGCCAGATGGCCCTGGACGGTCTGACCAGGGTCCTGCAGGGTTCATCCCAGTTTAATACCATCCGCACAACGGAAGCCATGAAACGACCGGGTGTTGATGGACACTTCCCCGAGGCTCTGGACTGGGAAATCATCCGCAATTTATGCGAGAAATATCAGGTAAATGCCATTGTGGCCCTGGAAGGACTAGATTCCGATTTTATTTTGACACATGGAACCAGAAAAGTTGACAATGCCGAAAACAATATACTTGGATTTAGTTTTTACGCCCGGGGATTGGCAACTGTAGAACTATCTTTCAGACTTTATGATCCCGCTGAAGAGGCTATTGCCGACCAGTATCATTTTTCCCATAACATGACCTGGGAAACTGACGGGAGTTCCATTGAGGCAGCCATTGCCACCCTTATGAATAAGAATGCAGCCGTTCGGGATGCCAGCTATGATGCCGGGCGTGCTTACGGACAGCGGCTTACTCCATCATGGATCTATATTTCACGCGAATATTTTAAAAGATCAAAAGGGGATGCAGATATTGCAGAAGGCGCCCGGATGATGGAATCAAACGATTGGGATCAGGCTATTGTAGCCCTGTTAAATGCTGTTGAAAACGGTCACCGTAAAACAAAAGGAAAAGCTGCTCATAACCTTGCGGTGGTATATGAAATCCTGGGGAACCTTGAAGAGGCTAAGAAATGGGCGACGACAGCCTGGGGGAAATATAAGAATAAGGGATCAAAAAACTATGGGTATTTACTTACCCGCCTTATCAATGAACAGAAAGTGGTGGATCAGCAATTACAGGAATAATCATGACTAAACTTCTTAGATTTCTGATACTGTTCGGTATTATAATACTTCATTTAACTTCCTGCATAGATTCAAATAAGAATGAAACCAATATAAAGCCCAACATTATCTTTATCCTTGCCGATGACCTGGGGTATGGTGACCTGAGTTGCTATGGACAGGAAAGATTTCAAACGCCAAACCTCGACCGTCTTGCCTCACAAGGATTGAGGTTTACTCAGCACTATTCCGGCAGTACAGTATGTGCACCATCACGTTCGGTCCTGATGACAGGCCAGCATACAGGGCACACCTTCATCAGGGGTAACCGTGGATTTGGGGAAGAGGGGCAGTTCCCTTTAATAAAGGAGGCATATACCATTGCCGAACTACTTAAAGATAACGGATACGTTACCGGAGCATTTGGCAAATGGGGACTGGGATCACCTGGATCGGAAGGGGATCCCATATACCAGGGTTTTGACAGGTTCTATGGTTATAATTGCCAGAGTATGGCTCACAACTATTATCCCCGGCACCTCTGGGATAATCTGGAAAAGGTAATAGTTGACAACAAGGATTCAAACGAAGGTGTTTATGCACCATTTCTGATCCAGGAGAAGGCGCTTGAATTCATTGAACAAAACAAGGATACTGCATTTTTTATGTTTGTTCCTTCAATCATTCCACATGCTGAACTATTTGCCCCCGAAGAATATATTGCAAAATATCGCGGTCAATATCTACCAGAAAAGGAATATTTTGGAGTAGATGACGGACCCCGGTTCAGAAATGGCGCTTATGGTTCCCAACCGGAAAGCCATGCTGCTTTTGTAGCTATGATTGAAATACTGGACCAACAGGTGGGTGAGATCGTTAACAAAGTTAAAGAATTGGGACTTGAAAAAAACACCATTATTTTGTTCAGCTCAGACAATGGCCCTCATCTGGAAGGTGGCGCTGATCCTGATTATTTTAACAGCAACGGTCCGCTTCGCGGATACAAGCGCGACCTGTATGAAGGCGGTATCAGGGTTCCTTTTATTGCATGGTGGCCGGATCGTATTGAGCCGGATACTGAATCAGACCATATCTCCGCCTTTTGGGATCTGTACCCAACCTTTGCAGAATTGTCAGGCGCTGAACTTCCTGACAGTATCGATGGAATATCATTAATGCCAACCCTGACAGGGAAAGGATTACAACAACAACACGAATATTTATACTGGGAATTCCACGAAAGAAAAGGACGCATTGCAGTAAGAAAAGGCAATTGGAAAGGCGTAAGATATAATGTCAAAACTGACCCGGACAGTCCGCTGGAACTGTATGACCTGTCAAAAGACATTGAAGAGCAGGATAATGTGGCTGAAGATTATCCTGAAATTGTAAAGGAAATAGAATCTATCTTTAAAAAAGCACGAACCGAATCAGAGCATTTCAAATTTTAATCAATAAATAACAGTTTTACGTGAAAAGGCTGTTAGTATAAACAAGTTAGGCAACATGCTTTAATTGTTTACTTTCTCCTCAGCTATTGATTATCATAATACCTTTGACTATCTTTGATTTTTATGACTATAACTGATTTAAATAAGCATATTATTAACTATCTGGAGAAATACCATCCGGACAGAATTGGTATTTTTGGTTCTTATGTCAGGAATGAAAGTACTAAGGATAGTGATCTTGATATTCTTGTTAGATTTAAACAAATTCCTGGCTTATTACAACTTGTTAAAATTAAGCGTGAACTTTCAGAAATATAGGGTAAAAAATGATATGAAAACAATTGAACTAAGAAATAACATCCACAACCTGATTGACAAGATTGATAATAATAACATATTAATCAGGTTCTATGAATTACTTCAAAAACGTGTAGATTCTAAAGATGGACAATTCTGGAACCGATTGACCGAAAAGGAACAAAAAGAACTACTACTCTCGGAAACAGAAGCTAATGATAAAAATAACCTCATCGATTCCGATGAATTATTTGAAAAGCACAAAAAATGGCTTTGAAGATTGTCTGGACCAAACGGGCCGATAAAAAATTTGATAAAATTCTGAATTATTTACACAGCGAATTTGGTCATCGAGTTACTTCAGCATTTGTAAAAAAAGTATACGACTTCCTTGATATCCTAAGCGAATTCCCTGAGATTGGAACCCTTGAACATGAAGTAAAACAAATTAGAGGCTTTACACTTACCAAACATAATGGAATTACTTTTGGCAGTTTCCTTTAACCATAAATAAGCAATATACCAGTGTTTTCACCTGAACCGGTGATATTTGTTCCTAACCCATTTGGCAAGACGCGTATTGATTACCCGCATTATATAACGTAATTCTGACATCCTTACACGACCAAAATAATACTTTTTAAGTAAATACTTTGAATATATACTAAATAGATATACCTTTGTGAAATAAAATTATTATATCATGAAAAATGTATCTTTAAAAATTGACGATACTATCTTTGGAGAAACTGAAAAGATTTTATCAAAAATTAAAAAACCGCGGAATAGATATATCAATGAAGCCATTGATTATTACAATAAACTTCAACGAAGATTAATTCTTGAAAGAATACTAAAGAAAGAATCAGAATTAGTAAAAGAAGATTCAATGACTGTATTAAAAGATTTCGAAGAGATAGACTATGTTGACTAAACAATTCGAAATTTGGATTGCAGATTTGAATCCGCAAATTGGAACAGAACCAGGTAAAACCAGACCTGTTCTTGTTATT
The DNA here is from genome assembly GCA_030613125.1 of Bacteroidota bacterium. Classification (GTDB taxonomy): domain Bacteria; phylum Bacteroidota; class Bacteroidia; order Bacteroidales; family VadinHA17; genus JAUWMO01. Next base: position 9,020 of record JAUWMO010000041.1, read on the forward strand.
CAGACTAATTTGCTAAATAAGGTTCCTCACCCTTCTACAATTATTTGTCCTATTACAACAAATGTGAAAAAAGGATCTGATATATTAAGGGTACATTTAAAAAAGGGACAAGTAAAAATACAACAGGAAAGTGATATTATGATTGACCAGATTCGGGCAATTGATAATAATAGGTTAATTAAGAAAGTAGGAGTTTTATCAAAAGATATAATTGAATTAGTCAAAGAAAACCTAAAAATTATTCTTGATTTAGAATAATGCACACCGGCACACGCAGTCATACGCAATGCAGGAGATGGTGATAGATCTGCCTGCCGTGTTTATTTTTCACCATTTTAGTATATAAATAACAGTTTTACATGTTAAGGCGTTAGTATTAACAAGTTAGGCACCATGCTTTAATTGTTTACTTTCTCCTCAGCTATTGATTATCATAATACCTTTGACTATCTTTGATTTTTATGACTAGAACTGATTTAAATAAGCATATTATTAACTATCTGGAGAAATATCATCCGGAAAGAATTGGTATTTTTGGTTCTTATGTCAGGAATGAAAATACTAAGGATAGTGATCTTGATATTCTTGTTAGATTTAAACAAATTCCTAGCTTATTACAACTTGTTAGAATTAAGCGTGAACTTTCAGAAATATTAGGGATTAGTGTTGATATTGTTACAGAATCAGCACTTAAAAACGATAAGATTAGAAAGAATATTGAAAAAGATCTTCAAATAATTCTGTAATGACAAAGGATAATACTGTTTATATCGAACATATAAAAGCTAGTATCAACAAAATCATATCATACACAAAGGATTTTGATGAAGATCGTTTTAATGACAATACCTTAGTACAAGATGCTGTTATTAGACAATTGGAAATTATTGGTGAAGCAACAAAGAGGGTTAGTCCCGATTTTCGTCAAAAACACTTAAAAATACCTTGGTTAGATATGGCTGGAATGAGAGATATTCTTATTCACGATTACATTGATGTCGATCTAGGAATAGTTTGGAAAACAATTACAAAAGACATCCCCGAATTGAAAAGTCTTCTTGATAGGATTTAATACTTTCTCTGATAACAGTAAAATCTAAGTATATTAAATGTAATTATTTTATACCAAATTCCAGCATAACATAGAAACCTCTCAAAAAAGCCATATATACAAGTTGCATTCATGCATAACCCTATAGAATACACATGCAACGCAACAAATCATATCATAAAACCTCAACCCCAATTCCCCAACCAAGGGGTTTTGGAAGTAGAATATGATAGAGTATTTGATACAGTACATTGTAAACCATTTGACTTTGATATTCAGATAGTGTAACTTTATATATCCAAACTCAATTAAACCTGATGCCTGATAAATCCAAGAATCCATTCCAGTTCTGGCAGGGAGCCGACCGTGAAGAAATAACCCGGTGAGTTATTTTAGGGAGGAGCCAGCCCCGTGAAATACTGCTCTGCAGTAAAAGCTTTGCTTTTATTTCATAGGGCCAGGTTGCAGGGGAGAAATATTTGAATAATTAATAAAATATAAATTGAATGAGTGCTAAGGAGGCTAATAAACTCATACAATTCTGGAGTGATCTTAAACGCCGGAGGGTTATCCGTGTTATACCAGTCTATGCTGCTGCCTCTTTTGTTATTCTCGAACTTGTAGATATTCTTGCTGAACCTTTAGGATTACCAGGCTTGACTATAAACTTTGTTTTAGTTCTCCTGTGCATAGGTTTTGTAATTTCAATAATTCTCTCTTGGGTGTACGATATCACGCCAGAAGGTATCCAAAAGACAAAGCCTGCACGCCAGGTTAGAAGTGAAGAAAAACAAGCCGCTCCAAAAGGATGGAAGGTTGCCACTTATGTGAGTGTTCTAATAATTATTGCTTTTATTGTGTTCTATATAATAAGCAATATTAAAAAATCTTCAGACATATCTAAGCTGGAGAAATCAATTGCTGTACTACCTTTTGAGAATTGGAGTTATGCAAAAGAATTTTCACATCTTGGTAATGCTATAGCAAATGAGATCATTACAGAGTTATATAAAATAAGGGCATTTCGTGTTATCTCGCATACTTCAACTTTACAATACAAAGAAAGCAATAAGACCATTCCTGTTATTGGTCAGGAACTTGGGGTCAACTATATCATCGAAGGGATAGTCGAACGACAAGAAGACCATGTGAATATTCATGTACAGGTTATCCGGGCTAAAAATGAAGACCATATATGGGCAGAGGAATTTGAAGGTGAATGGAAGGATATATTTAAAATTCAGGATGATATAGCACTTAAAGTTGCTGATGAATTAAAGACAGTCCTTTCGGCAAATGAAATGGAAAGCATTGAGAAAAAACCAACTGAAAACCTTGAAGCATACAACTACTATTTACGTGGTAATGACTTTTATTGGCGTAGTTATGAAGAACAGGATTGGAGTATTGCGATTAATATGTATCAAAAGGCTATTGAATTAGATTCAAATTTTGCATTGGCATATACTATGCTTGCAAAGTCCCATCTCCAGATATATTGGTTTCATTATGACAGGACTGTTGATCGGTTAAATAAAAGTAAAAAGGCTATTGATGCTGCCTTTTATATTGACCCTGATCTCGTTGATGCATATATTGCTTTGGGAGCCTATTATTATATGGGATTCTTGAACTATTCAAAAGCATTGAAACAATTTGAAACCGCCCTGGGATATATGCCAGACAATGCAGAATGTATTTATCTTATCGCTGCAGTGTATCGTCGTATGGGTAATATACAAAAGGCAGAAGAGTGGTTTATAAAAGCCTTTAATAATGACCCAAGATCTTCCAGAATAGCTTATAATACAGCTGAAACTTATTATTTATTGTGTGAATATTCTAAAGCTTTATCTTATATCAATTTAGCTATAAATCTTAGTCCTGATTTTACTCGCACTTATAGGCAAAAAATTGATCTGTTCCTGAAATGGGAAGGTAATACAAAGAGTGCCAGGAAAACTTTAAAGGAAGCATTATTAATGATCAATCCTTCATCAGACCCATTATTCATAGAGATTGTTGTGTTACTTGATATATTTGAGGGCAAATATCAGAATGCTATAGATTTTCTTAACACAACAAATTTTGAAGCTGTACAACCTCAATTTTATTATTATCCCAAGTCTCTTCTTTTTGCAATGATATATGATTTAATGAAGGATATAGAAAAAGCAGAACACTATTATGATTTGTCCCGAATCGCTTTAGAAGCCAGAGTCATTGATTATCCGGAAGACTCAAGACTATTTAGTTCATTGGGGATCAGCTATGCCGGATTGGGTCAGAAAGACCAGGCATTACACGTCGGAAAAAAAGCAGTAGATTTATTACCAATTAGTAAAGAAGCATATAGAGGTGTTTACAGGCTTGGTGAATTAGCTCGAATCTATGTAATGGTGGGGGAGTACGAATTAGCATTGGAACAACTCGATTTACTTTTATCCATTCCAGGAGTTTTATCAGCGAAATTGCTCCAGCTTGATCCCAAATGGAAACCATTATGGAATCATCCTGAGTTCATTCGACTAATGGAAAAATACTCTGAGAACTAAATAGAATCTATGCCCCTAAACCCAAACAAACTCACTTAATTCTGGCAGGAACTGAAAAGGCGCAAGGTGGTTCGTGTAATTATCGTGTATGCTGCTGCCCTTAACTACAAAGACAAAGCTTTTTATTGGCTTGAACAAGCTGTTGAAATGCATTCTGAAAGGATTGTCTCTATAAAAGTAGATCCTGGCTTTGATAACCTCCGGTCTGATCCCAGATTTAACAGGTTACTCAGTAAAATGGGATTAGATTTACCATATAATTAAGAGTATATCACTTTTGACCTTTGACTTGTCACTACTCTCTATGAGATCAAGATGGGCTGCCATTTCCATCCAATCTCTTTTTTTTCAATGTGCCCGAGACCCGGAAAGGGCGGAAAGTGTTGTGCAAGCACCAGGGCTTTCCTTTCAGCTACCAGATCACAGATACTGCGCTTGCTTGCAGCTGCCATATCAGGCATAATATCGAATATAGGCTGTATATCGGGTCGCTCGAGTAGAAACGGAAAAACCACCGTATCGCTTGTAAAAAACAATTCTTCCCCTTCAGAAGAGAAAGACACTAGCATATGTCCTGGTGTATGCCCGGGTGCAAAGTGTACACGGATACCCGGTAAAACTTCGGCTTCCTCTGTGATCAATTCGATACGGTCCTTAACCGGTCCGAGTTGTCCACGTGCTACTTTCATGAAAACTTCAGCGGGTACTATTTGTGAAAGATGTTCGGTAACTTCCCTGAATGCTTCATCAGAGAACCAGAACTCCCATTCATCCTTCCACATAAAATAGCGGGCATTGAGATATTTAGGTTTGCCATCTTCATCCAGTGTGCCACCAATATGATCAGGATGTGCATGGGTGATAAATATTGTATCGATATCTTCCGACTGAACACCTGCTGCTTTCAAATTTTTGACCAGTTTCCCGGTATTGGGTCCTAAATTACCTGCTCCCATATCCACTAAGACCTTATGTTCGCCAGTATTAACAAACAGAAAAGTATACGGGGATACAATCCTATCTGTTGGTAAATTGTAATCTCTCAAAAGTTCTTTAACCTGCACCTGTGTCATACTCGTAAAGAGGTGCATAGGATCATAATCATAACTGCCATCACTAACTGCTATACAATTAAACTGGCCTATTTTGAACCGGTAGAAATCTTCTGCCAGGGGTTGTTTTGACATCAGGTAAATTTTGATTGATGCAGGATTTGAAAAAGTATTTGTAATGTAGCAATTTACCCTCTGTTATCCAAAAAATAATTATGAAAGTTGGTGAAAATGCACGCCTTCACTTAATAGACTTCTGCAACTTGATCCATTCACTCCTATTTACCAGCTCTTACCAGGTTGGCTCCATCTAATGGATGGACAAATAGAATTGGCTCTGGAACCATGCCATAAAGGTTTCAATATTAATCCAGGAGATATCAGTATACGATATTACTATGCACTTGTTTTGGCGTTTAATAATCGCATTAGTGAGGCGTTATCACTCATTAAGTTAATGGAAAGAGTTAAGCATGAATGGGAGAATTTCGAAGTATAATAGAAATTAATGGGTGATTGAACTATATTCGATTTGATTTTTTTAAGTTTTTAAATTAAATTTGCCCTGACATTTTTCATTTTATGGCCAATAATAGCCTTGATATTTTTTGAATAATGGGAAAGGAAGGGTATGAAACGGTTTATTGATCAAGATCTTTTACGCTGGAAATCTGTCACTAACAGAAAAACATTATTGATCAGAGGGGCGCGACAGGTTGGTAAAACCTATTCCGTCAGGGAATTCGCTAAAAGCTTTGATTTTTATCTGGAAGTGAATTTCGAGTCTGACCGGGAAATTCACAGCTTTTTTGAAAAGGATCTTAATCCCGATGATCTGTGCAGGAATCTGTCGGCTTATTATAATATTCCCATATTAGATGGAAAAACATTGCTGTTTTTTGATGAGATCCAGGCCTGTCTCCCTGCTATTTCATCATTAAGATTTTTCCATGAAAAACGTCCGGGATTGCACCTGGTTGCAGCAGGATCTTTGCTGGAATTTGCCTTAAAAGAACTTCCGTCTTACGGGGTTGGACGGATTGAAAACCTATTTATGTATCCCCTTTCATTTGACGAGTTTTTACTGGCTTTAAATCAGGAGCAACTTTACAGGATAAAGCAAACAAGCGAATATGATAAACCTTTAAATACAGCCATACATTCAAAACTTATTGACTATTTAAAACAGTTCCTTCTTTTTGGAGGTCTGCCGGAAGTCATACAAACTTTTATTGATACAGGTGATTATCATCAGTCCCAGGCTATTTTAGATCTGTTAATCACCGGATTTGAGGATGATTTTTCTAAATACAAGAAAAGAGTGCCGCTGTCAAGGATCAATGAGGTATTTAATTCGGTGGTTTGTCAGTCAGGAAACAAATTTAATATTTCAAATGCATCTGATTCTTCAAATAATGCCCAGGTCAAAGAGGCACTGGATCTGTTGGAAATGGCAGGTTTGATTTACCGGGTAAAACATACTGCAGCAAATGGTTTACCATTGGGTGCAGAAGTAAATCCAAAGAAATTCAAGGTCATCGTGTTTGATCATGGTATTTTTCAGCGCATTCTAGATTTGAACCTGTCAGAACATCTTGTTGCAAATGATTTTGCTACAATAAACAAAGGAAATCTTGCTGAACAATTTGTTGGAACAGAACTCATTAAAAGCTTTTCAAAAGTCGCAAAACCACAACTGTATTACTGGCATCGCGAAAAAAGAGGAAGCAATGCCGAAGTGGATTATCTAATTCAGAAAGAAAATACCATTTTACCTCTGGAAGTAAAATCGGGAACCCAGGGAAAGATGCAAAGCCTGAGAATCTTTCTCCAAGAAAAAAAGATTAAATACGGAATGCGGATTTCTCTGGAGAATTTTAATCATTATGAAAACATAATTGTATTTCCGCTTTATGCGGTACAAAATATGTTTTATTAACCGATTTACATCATATTTCCTAATGAAAGAACAACGAAATCAAATGCCTGATAAATCCAATAACCTGGTTAAGTTCTGGCACTGAAACGACGTAAGGTTATTCATGTAATAACATTATATGCGGCCTCTTCTTTTGTGATCATAGAACTCATAAACAATGTTTTTGAGCCTTTAAACCTGCCCGAATGGACACCTACTATGGTTATAGTAATTCTTGCTATCGGATTTCCCTTTGCTATCATTTTTTCGTGGATATTTGATGTTTCATCAAAAGGAATTAAGAAGACTGAATCAGTAGCAACCAGTATTGAACAAAAGGAATATGAAATAAAATCTGAGAAGGTATCAAAATTTGAGAATTCCATTGCCGTCCTGCCCTTTCAGGATATGAGTCCGCAAAAAGACCAGGAATATTTTTGTGATGGTATGACAGAAGAAATTATAAATGTACTGTCACATGTTGAAGACTTAAA
>JAUWMO010000389.1 GCA_030613125.1 Bacteroidota bacterium
TAATTAACAATCATTAAAATGCCAGACCTTACAACTAAATTTATTGGTTTAAGTTTGAGAAACCCGCTGATTGCAGCAAGTTCCGGATTGACAAATTCCCTTGAGGATATTGTTGAATTTGAAAAAAGCGGTGTTGGAGCCGTGGTATTGAAATCACTGTTTGAAGAAGAGATAAGGATCGAAATGAAAAAGGATCTGTCCAAAATGACACAGGAAAGCTTTATCTACCCCGAGACCATTGACTTTTACGATAACTTCTACGATGTGGAAGATATGCTGACAAAATACCTGACTTTAATTGGGGAAGCTAAAAAGACAGTATCAATACCCATCATTGCCAGCATTAATTGTGTTACTGCTGAAAAATGGCCTTACTATGCTTCAACACTACAGGATGCAGGGGCCGATGCACTGGAGCTAAATGTTTTTTCACTTCCGTCTGACTTTTCACATACACCCGAAAAGGATGAAAGATTGTATTTCGATATAGTTGAAGCAATAAAGGATAAAGTAAATATACCTGTAATTTTTAAAATTGGTTTTTATTCCTCCAATCTTGCTTCTTTAATCCATCGTCTGTCAAAGACGGAAGTAGCTGCCATTACTTTATTTAACAGGTTTTACAGCCCTGATATTGATATTGAGAATTTTCAGGTTTTGTCATCATATGTTTTGAGCTCTCCTGATGAATTGCCATTATCACTCCGCTGGATCGCAATTATGGCAGGTAGGGTAGAATGTGATTTGGCTGCTTCAACTGGTGTACATAATGGACAGGCGCTTATTAAACAAATTCTGGCTGGGGCAAATGCCGTTCAGGTTGCATCTGCCTTCTATATACACGGTAAGGAGTATGCAGGCCAGATGATTATGGCACTTGAAGAATGGATGGATAAACACGGGTTTAACACAATTGATGAGTGCAGGGGTAAAATGAGCTATTCTCATATTGACAACCCGGCAGCTTACGAAAGGACCCAGTTCATGAAACATTTTGCAGGGAAAGAATAGTCATCTGCAGGCTACATCTGCATCATTAGAGATATTCGCTAATAACATAAAGTGTTAATAATCAGTAAAATTTATTGATAGCCTTCCATAGAAAAACCCTGAAAAATGTTAAAAATGTGTAATCATCGTTTTTATAGGCAGTAGCAGTAATTTCAGGTTTTAATGAGAATTGTAATTTTCTAAATGATTCAATACCATGATTTAAGGAGATTCCTCCCTGCGGAATGGAAATTTTATTAAGTTTTCTTGTAAGCACTAATCAAGATCCGATTTCAAAATCTATTTGATTCTTATATTGATTTTTATTTGTTTTATGGTCTCCAATATTAAACAATATTTAATGAAATGAACATAATTTATTTATCGAGATACTCGATCTGGATAGGTTTGGTTTCTTCATTCTTATTCCTTTCAGGATCCTGTACTACTCAAAAAACTGATCATCATACAACAGGAGTCATCGCAAGAAAAGGAATGGTTGTTTCAGCACATCCTGAAGCTTCACACATTGGTATTGAAATACTGAAAAAAGGAGGAAATGCCGTAGATGCCGCTTGCGCAGTGCAATTTGCGCTGGCAGTAAGTTATCCTGTTGCAGGAAATATCGGAGGAGGAGGATTCATGGTGATACGGTTTGCCGATGGGTCCACAGCTTCAATTGATTATCGTGAGAAAGCACCTGCTAAAGCATACAAGGATATGTATTTAAACGAAGACGGGAAGGTACTTACAAAACTTAGTACAAGAGGACACCTTGCAGTTGGAGTTCCGGGAACTGTTGATGGTATGATCACCGCTCATAAAAAATATGGAAAACTAAGTTTCGCAGAAATCATTCAACCCTCCATTGATCTGGCGTGGAAAGGATTTTCACTTACTGAAAAACAAGCAGCACGTTTTAACTATTACAGAAAAAGTTTTACTAAGTACAATAGTTTGCCTGTTGCTTTTGTAAAAGGGGATAAATGGAAACCTGGCGACACTTTAAAACAACCTGAACTGGCCCGGACTCTGGAATTAATAAGGGATTTTGGCAGGAATGGTTTTTATTCTGGAATAACTGCGGCAAACATTGTGGAACAGATGGAAAAAGGACAGGGGTTTATCACTCTGGAAGACCTGGAAAACTATCACTCTGTATGGCGTATACCAGTGGAAGGAACTTATCATAATTATAAGATCATCTCTATGGGACCTCCATCGAGTGGGGGAATTGCCCTAATTCAACTTCTTACTATGGTTGAGCCCTTTCCGGTTGATGATTGGGGTTGGCATGATGTTCGGACTATTCACCTAATGACTGAGGCAGAGAAAAGAGTTTATGCTGACAGGACTAAGTTTCTGGGAGATCCTGATTTTTATCCGGTTCCGGCAGATGGCCTTTTAAAAACAGAGTATAACCTCCTTCGTATGGACGATTTTAATGAAGATAAAGCCACACCATCAGGGCAAATTACACATGGAAAACCTGCTCCTGCAGAAAGTGAAGAAACCACTCACT
>JAUWMO010000283.1 GCA_030613125.1 Bacteroidota bacterium
GTCATAGTAATATTAACAAAAATTATACTCGATATGAATATTCCGGCCATTTGATATTGCATATTCTTCCTGAAGATCCATAAGGATCCGATTATCCCACCAATAAGTATAACCCCTATTAGAAACTCAAAACCGGTCCAGTTAACTATCGCCTGCATGTTTTCAACTGCAAAATCATCTTTTATAATACCTGAAGCTAAAATCTTGTCTTTGTATTTAATAAACAATTGAACAACAATTAATAGCCCTCCTTCAAAAATGGTCATAATAATTAAAAGGACCTTTTGCCAGGATGGAAATGATATTTCTTTTCTGATTATCTTAAAAATTATTAAAGCTGCAAAGAAAGTAAGAGGGAAATAACACATTGAAGAATAATGTATTATTTTGGTGTTAACCAGGGTAAATAAGATTAATACAACCCAGAAAGTGATCATCATCCAGCTGTTGAAAAGTTTGTTGTAACCGCTTTCCACAGTAAATTTCTTAAAGGCCCTTAATGCAAAAACTGAGGCAGGGAATACTCCAATAAACAATACAACAAAATGATATAGTAAAAACCCTCCGTGACCAGCATCTTCCTGTGTGAATAACCTTATCTGATATTGAAAGAAATCTATTATTACATAGCTATTTCCTTTTAATACAAGTAATAAAAACCAGAAACCCCCGACAATAGATACTACTAAAATATATAAAAGCAAAAACCGGAAGTTGAAAATAACTTTCCACTGCTTTGAATATATGACCCAGACTAATACAGTAAGACCAAAGAGCAATAGGGCTACCGGACCCTTCGTAAGAATTCCTAATCCTATAAATATGGCAGACATTACTATATTAAACATTTTATTTCGCGAATCATCAGGGTTGGTATAACTCACCATATAATAAATCCCAAGAAAAATGAAAAGATTAAACCAGGGGTCAATAATACCGGATTTGAAATACATATGAGGCAATAAAGATCCTGCATAAACCAGCGCCCAGATAATTCCAAACCGGTTGTCATATAATTTCCTGCCGATATGGTATAATATCAGCAATGTTGAAATACCAGCTATTGCATTAGGAAACCGGGCTGCGAATTCATTTATCCCAAACAGTTTCATTGAAAGTACCTGCATCCAGATAAAAAGAGGAGGCTTTTCCCAGAATGGCAGGTAATTTATCTGAACATTCAGATAATCTCCTGAGACGATCATTTCCCGTGCCGATTCCGCAAAATTGATCTCGTCCCAGTCGAAAAGATGTACAGAGCCTAAAAAGGGAAAAAACAAAATAATCCCTGCAATTAAAATAAATAATTGAGGTAAAAAGTTTTTTTCCTTAATCATTTCTTTACTTCCAGGTAATAATTAAATCGGTAAGTGATTTTTCTAACCTTTCCGGCACAAATTTATTAAAATAAAAGTAGGTGAAAAATGTTAGTGAATAACCAATCAGGGAACCTGCTATAATATCCTCAAGAAAGTGTTGTGAAAGATACACTCTGGAAAAAGCAGTTAAAATGCCAAACAGGAACCAGAATAAACTCCAAACCTTATTCCTTGTAATTAAAGCTAACATCATGAAAATACTGAAGGCAGTTGCGGCATGACCTGATGGAAAACTGTGATATGAATGAACAGCAATACCTTCTACTAAATATAATTCATAAATCCCTTCAAAGTAAGCTTTGGGTCTTAAGCTGTCAGGAAAGATAAAATGTTTTGAAACCTGTACAACAATTGTAATAAGGATATTACTGATCATCAGGATAAGAGCATAACGATATTTAACGAACAAAAGGATAATTAATACGATTAGTATCATCCAACCATTCCCAAAGAAGGTAATATATGAATAGAACCAATCAAAAAACTTGTTGTGTGCTTCATTTATTTCTATGTGAATTATTCCTTTTGGATATATGCTTAATAAAATAATTCCTATGAGAATAAATAGTGTTGCAGGTACTAAAAAGTATATGTTTTCCCTGATCAGTTTGCTCATAATAATTCAATTTTGTTATACCTGACCGGATTTTTTAGTTCTATTTGCTCTGTTATTACTTTTTTTGAATGCTTCAAAGCATAACGCAATAAATGCACCTAAAACCAGATTAATTAGTGCATCAACAAGCAATACTATTTTCGAATGCATAATGTATTTGAACTTGATTATTTCATGTCATAAATGATACATCCAATTTTTTCTGGATGATCCTGAACCTGACTATCATACGCCTCTTTTCTTATCATCCATACTATAATAAAATCACCGCCTGCAGCAAATGTGAATATTAAACCAAAATATAGAATACCCAAATTCCCGGATATAATACCTATTATTGATGGGATAAGACCCAGGATAATTCCTGGCATAAATGTCCCCGCCTTGTAATGTTTCATTTTCAGGATTTCTTTGCAATGGCAATAGGGAGTTAATGTCTTCCAGACAATACCAAATTTTATTGATTTAAACCCTTTTTTGCAAAAATAAGCCCAGGTCATGCCATGAATTAATTCGTGGAGTACAATCCCTATTACCAGTATACCTAATATTGTCACCATATCATCAGGAACAGTTGATTTAGTTATTTCAGGAAAATTGCTTTTCCAAATTAGCCTGAATGGGATATAAAAAACTATCAGGAATGGTACCACAAGAAATAGTGCATAAATATTCGCTTTCCCAGTACCAATTGTGATTTCCTTTTTAAATTTGTCTGGTTCTATATTGATCGTTTTCATCACAGAACTATTCAGATACCGGAAAATATAAAACATCCCGGTAATAAAAAGAAGTTTCTTAATTAATACCTAATTCCTCCATTTTTTTTTCTATTTTTTTTGATATCTCGTCGAAACGTTTTTGGTATTTTTCTTTTGCAGCACAAGTATAGAAATTACCCCACTTTTGAATCCAGTCTCCAGCCTCTTGAGCTACCTTCATATACTTCTCGGACAAGGTTGCATCCATCGGGTTTTTTATGTAATCATCCAACAATTGCAGGTACTCATCCACCCATTCTTCATATTGCTTAAGAAAATCATCGCAGTTGGCAACTTTTTCATCTTCTTTTTCCCCCTTTTTTGTTTTTTCAACATTTTCTATTGAGCTTTCAATGGAATCTTCTTTTTCTGTTTTTGACGAATTTCCACCGCATGCATATAGCAAGAATATGCTGAAAACGATTGTGTAAATTAATTTTTTCATAATGAAATGGTTAGTTAGTTATTAATAAATTGTAGCATAAAAATACATTAATTAATATTTTCAATTATAATTTTATCAGGGAATAATTAATATATTTTTAAAAAATCAACTATTTTGTTTTATATGGCAAATCAGAAAAACAATAATTCAATAAATTCAACAACATTCGATCCGGTAAGAAATTATGAGGAGACAAAGAAAACAGTAGGATATGTGCCACGCAAGAAAGCCACTCAGGAGACTTATGATAAAATTGGATTTAAATCAGGTTTGGAAGTACATCAGCAATTGTTAACTGAAGAAAAGCTTTTTTGTCACTGTCCGGCCGGTATTTATAATAGAAGTGAAGATTTTGATGCTGAGGTTGTCAGGCATATGCGGCCAACCCTTAGTGAACTGGGAGAATATGACGGCACAGCATTAATGGAATTCAAAACAAAAAAAGAAATAATATACAGGTTAAAGAATGAAACAACATGTACCTATGAAGTTGATGACACACCACCTTTTCCTATTAATAGAGAAGCCCTCGCTATTGCATTAGAAATTTCGTTGCTTTCAAAACTAAATATTGTTGGTGAACTTCATATTACCCGTAAACAGTATTTAGATGGAAGTATACCTACAGGTTTCCAGCGTACGGCTATTTTAGGGGTTGAGGGAGAAATCTCATTAAAAAACAAAAAAATAAGGCTCATTCAACTGAGTCTGGAAGAAGATTCATGCCGCGAGATTTCCGATGTTGGTCATATCAGAACCTTCAAAACCGATCGGCTTGGTATACCACTGATTGAAACTGTTACATATCCCGACTGCTTAAATCCTGATGAAGTTCGTGAGGCATGTGATTATATCAGGTTCCTGAACCGAAGTACTGGTAAGGTGAGAACCGGTAGTGGCTCAGGCAGGCAGGATGTAAATGTTAGTTGCAAAGGAGGAACAAGGGTTGAGATAAAAGGAGTTTCTCATACTAAATGGATCCCGGAACTTACACATAATGAATGCTTCAGACAGTGGTCTTTGTTGAAAATCAGGGATATATTAAGAAAAAGAATTAATGATCCCTCAGGTTGGAAGATTATTTATCGGTACCTGAACAACCAAAATACAAATTCTTTCAGATTTACTTATGAGCCAATCAAAAATGCACGCAAGTTATCGAATCCTATTATTGCAGTGAATCTTCCAGGGTTCAGGGGAGTCCTTTCACATTTTACCCAACCGGGCAGGATATTTGCTGATGAAATAAGCGACAGGCTAAAGGTAATTGCCTGTATAGAGAAACCCAATATGGTCCATTCTGAACAATTTAGTAAGACTAAAACAGAAGAGGATATTTCCAGGATACAATTATTATGAAAATCGGGACCCAATGCTGCGCAGTTGATTCTCTGCGCACCGGGTGAAGATATCGATACCGCTCTTGACACTAATGA
>JAUWMO010000275.1 GCA_030613125.1 Bacteroidota bacterium
AAGGTCATTCTCTCCCCGATAGGCTTCCACTTCACTAATGATATACTTATTTTTACATCCATCTTTGAGTACCCTGACAAGCGATTGGCCTATCAGATCAGAGGCCACCTCAAGAGCATCCCGTTGATAGAAATCGTTGCCAAATCTCATTCCCAAATTTTCACTTTACATTTCTTCAATATTTGATCTTATCCTCTTTTTCTTTCCATACCTTAAAAGCATCAAGGGCATTGTCAATCTGCATGTGTACTGTTGGAACTTTCCTCATATCAGCAGGTGTTTCACACTCCTTATATATAAAAGAATAATCGAAACCAAATTCTTTTGCAGTATCTGAAGTGTTTGCAAAATATATTTTATCCAGTCTGGCCCAATAAATTGCACCAAGGCACATGGGACAGGGTTCACATGAACAGAAAATCTCGCAACCTGAAAGGTCATAAGTATCAAGTTTCTTTGCAGCCATGCGAATAGCATTTATCTCAGCATGAGCTGTTGGATCTTTTTCCATGGTTACAGTGTTTCCTGCATTGGCTATAATCATCCCATTTTTTACAATAACTGCACCGTAAGGGCCACCTCCTTTCAAAACACTGTCAACAGATTGCTGAATTGCTCGCTTTATAAATTGTTCCTTTTTGCCCATTTACCGTATTATCGTTTATGTTTTAATTTTGCCAGAAAATAAAAAAAGTGAATAAAAACATGCAAAAAACATTGCTCCGGCTGAAGTCTCCAATGTATCTTCATTAAGCATGGAGAGAAAGGCAATTAATATAAATATTGTAAAATAGAAATTTTTCCATCCTCTTTCTCTAATTATTGGAAATATAAAAGCAAAAATAATCAGCAGAAATCCAAATACTCCAAATGTAAGAAAAAAGGTAAGATATTGATTATGGGCCCTGTATCTCCATTCATATGATAACTGTGAATTTGTTTCCTCGTAGTATTGACTAAAAGCCTTTTGGACATCACCAGTACCCACTCCAAACCAAAAATGTTTTTTCAAAATTGAAAAACCGGCTTTTAAATACTCCAATCGTTGTATTATGGAATGTCCGCTGGGATTCCCCCCTCTTTTAAACATATCAAATTGCCACAAAATCTCATAAAACATTGAATATAAGGAAGACTTTTCTGCATAAATATAATTTGCTATCCCATTTTCTATCCGGCGTATTTCTTCAGCTGAAATGGAGGCTATCCCTGCAGAATCTTTTCTTAGTCCTTTTGAAGTAAGATACCGAATGATTGTATACCTTATTTCCTGTCCTTTTAAGTCTGTAAGATCATAATCTAAATTGCTTCTTCCGTTCCATTCACTTCTAAGTTCTTTTTCGCATAAATACAACCATACAAAATGCCCGTTTTCTACCTGGGTGTCCTCAAAATTATGATTATATGGATTACCGTTGATTGTATATTTTTCTAAACCATACCTGGGTATATCTTCAACATAAGAATATTTTGCATAATATTTGTAAAGCACCAATACTATAACCAGGAAAAACATAATAGTCACTATACTTAAAAGATACTTCATTATTAAATTTGATTGCCTGCTTATAAAAACCAGTCCTAACCCTGTTCCAATAAGAAAAAAGATCACAATTGCCGTCAGGGATTTTAAGATAAAAAGAAATATTATAAGCCACAATAATCCTAAATATTTATATACAATTTTATAGGATTTCTGTCTGTGCTGATTCAGGTACAGATCATAGAAAAGTAAAAAAATAGCCAGATCTATCATTAAACCAAACCGGATATGAGAAATGAATATAGAGATCTCGCGTACATTAGTAATCTCATAACTGCCAAAACCTAATAAAACGCCGGTGCTTATCAAGGTTCCAATGACTACAGCTGTTATAAAGAAGTTTATGATAACATTTAATTGTTTCCTGTCTATTGGTTCTGAGGTACCAACAATAACCGGCAATGCCAGTAATGGAAGTTTGATTTTAATGTCATGCAGACCATAGGTCAGATCAGTTGAATTGATCAACCATAACAAATGTATCAGCATAAAACTCACAAAAATCAGAATGCTTTTACTTATTCTTAAAATCTTCATTTTTGTTTTCAGGTTTCCCTCAATAATCCAATTAAACAAAAGAAGAAATATCGAAAAACTCATTCCAAACATTGACAGAGGTAAACTGGCAGCAAGCAGAATAAGTGCCCAGAAATAAATGTTCCTGTGATTTAAAGTTTTATGATTCAGCATCGGGAATCAAAGTTGAAACCGTTAAAATACCCAAAAAAAAGATACAGAGAATAAATTATCAGTAATGTTCTTGTATTAAAAAAATAATTGTATTTTTGCAGTCCATATTTTTCAGGGGGAAAAATTGTATAGAGGTATTAATTAAAAACTTATGTTAGAGGTGGATACTATCAGTTATAAAACAAAATCGGCAAATAAAGCTACAGTTAATAAAGAATGGGTACTGATTGATGCTAATGATAAAATTTTGGGTCGTCTCGCTTCAATAGTAGCAATATTACTTAGAGGAAAGCATAAACCTGACTTTACACCCCATGTTGACTGTGGTGATTATGTAATTATCATCAATGCTGAAAAAATCAGATTGACCGGAAAGAAATGGACTGATAAGAAATACGTGAGCTACTCAGGGTATCCGGGAGGACAAAAAATAATAACACCTGAAAGATTAATAGCAAAGAAACCTGTCTCTGTTGTAGAAAAAGCAGTTAAAGGAATGCTCCCGAAAAGCAGATTAGGCAGGGAGATGTTTAGGAATCTTCATGTATTTGCCGGAAGTGAACATCCACATGAAGCTCAAAAGCCAAAAAAAATCAAATTAAATACTATTAAATAAAAGGTATGGATATTGTCAATACAATCGGAAGAAGAAAAGCAGCTATTGCCAGGATCTACCTTAATGAAGGCAAAGGAAAGATTACAATCAATCAAAGAGATGTAAAAGAATATTTTCCATCCGACCAACTTCAGTACATCGTTCAGCAACCTTTAAACTTGCTTGAAGTTTCCAACAAATTTGACATTAAAGTAAATCTTAATGGTGGCGGATTTAAGGGACAAGCAGAAGCTTTACAGCTTGCTATCGCAAGGGCGCTTGTAAAAGTTAATCCGGATGGTAAACAAGCCTTAAGAGCAAACGGATTTCTTACCAGAGATTCACGGGTTGTTGAGCGGAAAAAGCCTGGACAACCAAAAGCCCGCAAGCGCTTCCAATTCAGTAAACGCTAAATTGAACTGAAAAAATATGTTTAGGATCTAAATGACCAGGACTCCGTGATTTTTATCTTAACGGGCTACCTGGAAATTGCTAAAACCAAGAATGTAAACAAAACCTACTTAAAATGCTAAAAACAAATCTTGAAGAATTATTGGATGCTGGTGTCCATTTTGGTCATCTGAAAAGAAAGTGGAACCCTAATATGGCTCCTTATATTTTTATGGAAAAAAACAGTATCCATATTATCGACCTTGAAAAAACGCTTGTTAAACTGGATGAAGCATCCGCTGCAGTAAAACAAATTGCCAAGTCAGGCAGGAAAATCTTATTTGTTGCAACAAAAAAGCAGGCAAAAGAAATTGTTGCCGACCGCGTTAAGAAAATCAATATGCCATATGTTACAGAACGTTGGCCGGGTGGAATGCTTACTAATTTCCCTACTATAAGGAAAGCCGTAAAAAAAATGGCTACTATTGATAAAATGGCTACTGATGGAACTTTTGCGAATATGTCGAAACGTGAAAAACTTCAAATAACCCGTCAAAGGGCCAAACTTGAAAAGAACCTTGGAAGTATTGCTGATATGGTTCGATTACCGGCAGCTCTTTTTGTAGTTGATGTATTGAAAGAAAATATTGCAGTTAGAGAAGCTAAGAGATTGAACATTCCGGTTTTTGCCATGGTTGATACGAATTCTGATCCTTCTATTATTGATTTCCCGATTCCGGCTAATGATGATGCTTCAAAATCTATTTCTCTAATAATCAATTATATATGTACAGCTATACAGGAAGGAATGGAAGAAAGGAAGATGGAAAGGGATAAAGAAGCTGAAGCAAAAATCAAAAAGGAAGCTTTGGCAAAGAAAAAAGAAGCAGAAAAGGAAGAGCAAGCTAAAGCTAAAAAGACTTCCTCAAAGGAACAAGAGGTTACAGAGCCGGTAAAAACCGAAGATAAAAAATCTGTTACAAGTCAGAAAGAAAATAAATAAGAAGATCCAGGAAATTAAATTAGATTATTATGACCAGGATAACAGCAGCCGAAGTCAGTAAATTGAGGAAGAGTACAGGTGCAGGAATGATGGACTGTAAGAAAGCCTTACAGGAAGCTGACGGCGATAGAGATAAAGCTATTGAGATCATCAGGAAAAAGGGACAAGCTATTGCAAATAAACGTGCTGAAAGGGAAGCCACTGAAGGAGTAGTTCTTGCAAAAATTAATGAAGATGCCAAAAATAGCGCTATGATCGTTTTAAATTGTGAAACTGATTTTGTGGCAAAAAATGAAAAATTTATTGAATTTGCTAATTCAATACTTGATGTGGCATTAAATGAATATCCCGCTGACCTTAAAGAACTTAAGGCCCTGAAACTGGGCAACAACACAGTTCAGGAGAATGTTATGGAACAAATTGGAGTAATTGGTGAGAAACTTGAACTGGCCTATTATTCAAAAATATCAGCACTCTCTGTAATTTCTTATATCCACCCTGGAAACAAACTTGCTACAATAGTTGGATTTAATACTGAAAGTGTAGATAACCAGGTGGCTAAAAATGTGGCCATGCAAATTGCTGCTATGAATCCAGTAGCAATTGATAAGGATGATGTTCCCGAAGATATTGTTAAAAAAGAATTGGAAATTGGAAGAGAACAG
>JAUWMO010000023.1 GCA_030613125.1 Bacteroidota bacterium
GTTTAATGTAACTTTCAACCATTTCATTTAAAGAAGTGTATTTTAGGCTCAATTACAGAACACGGGAAGTCCTTTTATACAGTTAGAGTGATAGTTCAAGTGGAAAACCCACAAGGCGAATAGCGATGGATAAATTGAAAAGTGCACATCAGGCAGTAGAGGCAGTACGTAAAAATGTACGGCAATACGCATGGGTCATAGACATCGGTATTATCTGATAAAGCCTGCTTTCAACGTGGGATTTTTCAGTCGATATATCTCAGTTGAACATTCAAATAGTTCAGGCGGGAGTGCCTTTGGCAAAACCACTTTGTAACCACTTGAAACCCTTTATACTTGTTCCACATTGTTCCATGTTGTTTCAGTTTGCCCTGGTGTCAGGTAACATTTCATTTGTCGGATGTCATTTCGAGGGAAGCGGAGCGACGAGAAATCTCCATCTAATACACAGGGGATTTCTCACCGTCAGTTGACGGATCGAAATGACAAAGAAGGTGTGACACAACACCAGATTAAATTTATATGTTATAAATTTTTACAACTTGAAACTCCTGGAACTCCTGTGAAACTATTTTGAAACCACTTGAAACCACTTGAAACCCTTTATAATTGTTCCACATAGTTTCATACCTTATAATCAAACTTAATATCTTCCAGCTCCTTATTTGCCTTTTTTACCTTTTCTTTCAGACTTTCTTTAAATTTATTAAGCTTAGCCTGAAGCTCTTTATCGGAAAGGGCCAGCATTTGAGCGGCTAATATGCCGGCATTACGGGCACCATTAATACCAACCGTGGCAACAGGGATCCCCGGAGGCATTTGTACTATGGATAGAAGCGAATCCCAGCCTTCAAGTGTAGCATTAATGGGAACTCCAATTACAGGGATATTGGTCATCGATGCAATAACGCCTGGCAGATGGGCGGCCATACCGGCGCCGGCAATAATTACCTTAAGTCCACGTTCTGAAGCAGATTTAGCAAATTTTTCAACCTCTTCAGGTGTGCGGTGGGCTGAAAGTGCATTCAATTCAAAAGGGATCTGAAGATCGTTTAAGACTTTTGCTGCTTCTTCCATTACAGACAGGTCAGAAGTGCTGCCCATAATTATACTTACTTTTGCCTCCATGTTTTCAGTATGTTTTAAGGTATTTGTTTTTTTGCATGTCAAAGTTACGTCAAATATTTGTATTTTAGGAACCCGAATAGTTTACTAAACTTTATTTCATGGGAAAAGTTAAGTTGCTGGATAAGAGTTTTAAACTGTATATTTCCGCTGAAGAAATTGAAAAGAATGTTAATATTCTGGCCCGGCAAATAAACAATGAGTTAAAAGGAGAAGAGGTCTGTTTTCTTGGTGTACTTAATGGCGCCTTTATGTTTGCATCTGATCTGCTTAGACAGATCAATCTTAATTGCCGGACAACATTCCTGAAACTTGCATCATATTCAGGAACTTCAAGTACGGGTAAAGTAAAACAGCTTATAGGGATAAATGAAGATATTAAAGATTCTGTTGTAGTTGTAGTTGAAGATATTGTAGATACCGGATCGACCCTGGAATATCTTGTAAAACTATTAAAAGAATATGGTCCAAAAGATATTAAAATTGCCACAATGTTTATGAAACCGGAAGCATATGTGGGCGAAATATCCATCGATTATATCGGTATGAAAATACAAAATGAATTTGTTGTTGGTTATGGGCTTGATTATGAAGGATATGGCCGTAATTTAAAAGATCTGTATATACTTGAATCTCAGAACTGATTTATTGGTGGTTATGTTCATTTTTTTGTTATACATGATAGAAATTATTGTGCCGAAGGCACGCCTTTGGCGGAATGTTGGAATATTGGAATATTGTGCCATAGGCCTGCCCGACTTCGTCATTCAGGCGGGCACTCCTTTGGAGGAATTGGATCCTGTTCGAGTCTTTGAAAGTAACAATTTTTCCATTTTTCCATCATTCCTTGATCATTATTAATAAAGCGCCCAATGGGTGCAATTCAAAGCCACCTTCTTAGAGGGTGGATATTTACTAAAAACATATCAACTATGATTAATATTGTTTTATTTGGTCCTCCCGGATCGGGGAAGGGTACACAATCGGAAAAGTTAATTGAGAAATACGGACTTAATCACCTTTCAACCGGAGATATCCTTAGAAGTGAATTAGCAAATAGTACACCATTAGGCAAGAAAGCGAAGGCTTTCATGAACAGAGGTGACCTGGTGCCGGACAAGGATGTGATTGAAATGGTAATAAATAAACTTGATAGTTATGAAGATGCCAATGGTTTTATTTTTGACGGATTCCCCAGAACTCAGGAACAGGCCAGGTTTTTAAGACATCATCTGACTGATCGTGACCTTAGGGTAACTCTTATGATCAGATTGGAAGTGGCTCATGAAGAATTGGTAAAAAGACTTTTATTAAGAGGGGAAAAGACAGGCAGAACAGATGATGAGATAAGTATTATCGAAAACAGAATAGATGTTTATTTGCAACAGAGTGAGCCGGTTGTGGAATTTTATGAAAAAATGAGAAAATATGTCCCAATTATTGGAGCAGGAACAATTGATGATATTTTTTATCGGATCTGCCAGGCAATTGATGCCAGAATCTAATCTGATGGGATTATTTCCCCGTCTCTTGAGGCAATAAATATGTGAAATTATATTGAGATACCCCGCTGCTTGTCCCAAAGTCACAAAGGTCCAAAGGACTCCCTTACGGGACGGCAGGGTAGTTTAATAACTGACTAATTCAAGTTACATCAAATTAAACAGAATGGCCGAACCTAATTTTGTTGATTATGTGAAGATCTTTTGCCGGTCGGGGAAAGGAGGAGCAGGCTCATCCCATTTGCGTCGCGAAAAGTATGTGCCTAAAGGAGGTCCCGATGGTGGAGATGGAGGACGGGGCGGACATGTTATTCTGAAAGGGAATAATCAGCTCTGGACCCTGCTGCACCTGAAATTCAGAAAACATATTATGGCCGAAAACGGTTCAAACGGAGCGGGAGCATTAAAAACCGGTGCCGACGGGAAAGATGTGGTTGTTGAAGTTCCACTTGGAACAGTGGCAAGAAATGGCAAAACAGAAAAAGTCCTTTTTGAGATTGTTGACCATGACGATGAAAAGATCCTTGTAAAAGGTGGAAGAGGAGGCCTTGGTAATACCCATTTTAAATCACCCACTAATCAAACTCCCAAATATGCACAGCCCGGTGAACCCGGGTCAGAAGATCGGTATATACTTGAATTAAAGGTCCTTGCCGATGTCGGGCTGGTCGGATTTCCAAACGCGGGGAAATCAACCCTTCTGTCTGTTGTTTCATCTGCCAAACCCAGGATCGCAAATTATCCGTTCACCACTCTCGTCCCTAACCTGGGTATTGTCTCGTATCGCGACTATAAATCATTTATTATGGCAGATATACCAGGCATAATCGAAGGGGCTCATGAAGGAAAAGGCCTGGGTTTACGATTTTTAAAACATATTGAGAGGAATTCTATGTTGCTTTTTTTAATTCCTTCTGATTCGGCCGATATTTACAAAGAATATAATATCCTTTTAGGGGAATTGGAAAAATACAATCCTGAATTACTCGATAAAAAACGGATACTTGCAATCTCAAAATCCGATTTTCTGGATGAAGAATTAAAAAACGAAATTAAAAAAGACCTGCCTGCTATTCCATGGTGTTTTATTTCCTCGGTGACCAGCGAAGGTATTACAGATTTGAAGGATCTGATCTGGAACGAATTAAGTCAGAGGGTTATACTTGCCAGCTGAAGCGGCCCGCCTGAATGGAACGGGCAGGCAGTACAGGCATGCCAGCCCGACTGCGAAGCAAGTCGGGATCTCAGAGGGTTATACCTGCCTGCCGACAGGTACCCCGCTGCTTGTTCCAGATGTCCAAAGGACTCCTATGGAGGATCCCTTACGGGACGGCGGGGAGGTTCATTATTGAGTATTGAGAAAAAAGGAAAAAGTTATTCATTAAAAGAAAAAAGGGTCCAGGGCTTACCCTGGGATTTAATACAATTTACTAATATTTGATGATAGATTTTCTTGACCAGCTTGATAAGACTGTTTTTTTGTTCCTTAACGGGTTTAATTCAGTCTTTTGGGATAAGGTTATGTGGTGGGTCAGCGGTGATACTTCATGGATATTTCTTTATATACTCATCCTTTTATGGCTTGCAAAAGAATATAAATGGCGTATGCTTGCCATTGTTTTGGCTATTGCTATAATGGTTACTTTAAGTGATCAGACATCTGTTCATATGTTTAAAGAGGTGGTAAGGCGGTTAAGGCCATGTCATTGCCCTGATATATCACAACTTGTACATATTGTAAATGATTATTGTGGAGGCAAATATGGTTTTGTTTCATCGCATGCTGCCAACACTTTTGCAGTAGCCATGTTTAGTTCAGGGCTTTTAAAAAACAAGTACTACACATGGTTCATTTTCCTGTGGGCAACATTTGTATCATACAGCCGTATTTATCTTGGTGTGCACTATCCGGGTGATATTACCGGAGGGGCCCTTCTCGGAATATTAATTGGCTGGTTGATCCTTACAATATACAAGGTAACAGAACGAAAACTTCTTTTGAGGTTTAAATTCTTTAATTTGTAATTTTCATCTTTAATTTGTATTGATGCTTTGTTTAGTTAATTCCAATACGGATATCTACTTTAACCTTGCTGCTGAAGAATATTTTTTTAAAAA
This sequence comes from Bacteroidota bacterium, assembly GCA_030613125.1. Classification (GTDB taxonomy): domain Bacteria; phylum Bacteroidota; class Bacteroidia; order Bacteroidales; family VadinHA17; genus JAUWMO01. The sequence continues at coordinate 4,746 of JAUWMO010000023.1, forward strand.
CTTTTCGGAAGATTGCTTTATGTTATGGCGAAGCGGACCATCTGTTGTTGTCGGAAAACATCAGAATACCCTGGCAGAGATAAATATTGAATATGTACAAAGACATCAGATCAAAGTAGCCCGCAGATTAACAGGAGGAGGCACCGTATACCACGATCAGGGTAACCTCAATTTTACTTTTATAATGAAAGGGGAAGAAGGTAAACTTGTCGATTTCAGGAAATATACTGCGCCAATACAGGATATACTTGATGAATTTGGCGTTGAAACCAGGTTTGAAGGCCATAATAATCTTTTGGTGAATGGGAAAAAAATATCCGGGAATGCGGAACATGTTTATAAAAAACGTGTCCTGCATCATGGGACTCTGCTGTTTTCAACTAACCTGAAAACTTTATCAGAAGTATTAAAAATATCAGAAGGTAAATACACACATAAAGGTGTAAAATCAATAAGGAGCCAGGTAACCAATTTAAGCGAACATCTGGACCAGCAATTGAATATAATAGAGTTCCGTGACAGGATTTTCGATTTTGTGTTGAAAAAATATTCTGATGCCAGACGATATAAATTCACAGAACATGATTTCAGTGAAATAAATAAACTGGCAGAGAAAAAATATTCATCATGGGATTGGAATTTTGGATATTCTCCAAAATATGATTTCCTGAACAAAGGGAATTTTGAATCAGGTTTTATTGAAGTCAAACTCCATGTTGAAAAGGGTATTATTGAAGATATCAAAATTGTAAGTGACTTTGTACCGCCCCAATTTATCAATAGTATAGAGCGATATTTAACTGGAAATAAACATACCGTTGAGAATATTTCAGATGCGTGGAATACCCTGTCACAAGATATTCCTATTAAAGAACTCAGTAAGGAAAAAGTGCTCCGGGTTTTTATATAAAAAAAGGTTTTATTATTTTAACCTGTGTTACTGCTTATGCCCTTTCAGGGCAAAAAGGAAGATAAATAAATTAGGTTTAAAAAGTAAAATCTGCTCATAATTTGAAAATAAACCCAATGAATTATATAAAATCCTTATTTGTCTGGTTTTTTTATATCCTGGTTTTAATCATACTATATATTCCTGCATTGCTGATCTGGCTGGTTACATTACCGTTTGACCGGAAATTATGGCTTTTGCACCAATACACCTGCTTTTGGGCCTCTGTATATACCTGGATAAGCATATCCTGGAGAGTGACTATTCAGGGAAGGGGGAAAATTAAACCCGGAAAGATTTACGTATTGATCTCCAATCATCAGTCTATACTAGATATTTTAGTGATGTACCGTTTGTTTGTACATTTTAAGTGGGTATCAAAAATTGAGTTGTTCAAGGTCCCCATAATAGGCTGGAACATGAGTGCAAACAGGTATATATCACTGAAAAGGGGAAAACAGTCCGGTATCCTTCACATGATGAATGACAGTGAAAAAAAAATTCGTAACGGATCATCTGTTATGATATTTGCGGAAGGAACGAGATCACTGGATCAAAAGATTAAAGCTTTTAAAGAGGGGGCATTTAAACTGGCAGTAAAAACCCAAACACCAATCATCCCCATAGTTATTGACGGAACAGGTGAAGCCCTTCCAAAGAAAGGATTTGTATTTAAAGGACAACACAATATAACTGTGAATGTCCTTGATGAAATTTCTGTTGAAGGGTTGGAGGATAAAGATGTAAAATCCCTGATCTCAAAAGTAAAAGGTTTAATGGAAGAGGAATTACAAAGCATCAGGAAAATCAGATAATATAGAGATGTTTACGAGGGAAGAGAAAAAAATTCTTTGGAAAATGAAATATTTTTCCGACCAGTCGGGGCTCATCGACAGGTACCTGAATGAGGCTGAACGCTGGGACGATCACCTTAAAAATACCAGGAAGTTTATAATTGATTGTGTTAACAAATATAAACCCGAAACAATAGCTTTACTGGGAAGCGGCTGGTGGCTGGATGTACCCGTTGAAGAGCTGTCAGCGATATGTAAAAAGGTGTATCTGGTTGATATCATGCATCCAAAACAGATTGTTCACAAAACCCGGAAGTTCCAGAACCTGAACCTTGTTGAATATGATGTTACAGGGGGAACTGTTTTTGAGGCTTATAATATTGTAAAGCAATTCCGGAAGAACAGATATATTACTCCTGTTACTGAAATACCATGTCCCGGTTTTCAGCATGATATCAAGGCAGACTATTATGTTTCATTGAACATGCTGAACCAGATTGATTCCCTTATTATAGAATATCTGAAGAAATACAGAATTTACTCCGATGATGAGTTGAAAACTTTGAGAAAAAGGATACAGGAAGCCCATTTAAGATCATTACCCAAAGGCCGGTCCTGCCTGATTACCGATGTTGAGGAAATGATATTTTATAAAGACAAACAGGAAAAAGTTATTCAGTTGCTCAGTACCGAATTGCCTGAAGGTAAAAGAAAAACCTCATGGACGTGGGATTTTGACAGATCAGGCACATTCAATCCCGGAAAAACCACCCGGTTCCGGATTGTCGGGATTAAAATGTAGAATTGAAAGTCCGGATAATTTTTTCATTTTTGTGGAAAATTTAATTGGACCTGCAGATGACACATTCCTCATCAAACAAAACTGACCGGGAAAAATTTTACCAGAACAGGCAATACCATTTTACGAAATTATGGGAGGCAAAAAAAAGGAAACTTAACCGTATAGCCTGGTTACGGTTGATAACATTTGTCTTATTTGTGACTTTTGGCATAATGGCCATCAACAGAGATTCCATCTACTATGCACTGCCATCATTTCTTTCACTGATTGCTTTTCTGTTGTTATTAAAAAGCTGGGCAAAATACTTGATGCCTTTGACACCCGGAACAACATGCTTATGGGAGTTGTTCTGAATGCACTTTTACTTTGGGATATTCATTGCCTTATCTCTTTTGAGAAATGGAGAACCAAATATGGAAATGCTGTGTTTTTATGGCTCGACAGTCTGACTGAATTTGATGCCCTCTCAAGTTTGGGGACATTTGCATTCAACCATCCTGATTTTGTGTTCCCGGAAATATCTGGCTCAGCGTTGTGGGAATTCCGTTCTGTCGGACATCCATTGCTGGATCCGGCTGACAGAGTTGATAATGACCTGCTGGTCAAAAATGAAGGAGAGATTTTTATTGTTACCGGGCCCAATATGGCAGGGAAAAGCACTTTCTTAAGGGCAGTGGGGGTAAATATTATGCTTGCACAGGCAGGCGCACCTGTTTGCGCAAAGAAAATGGTTTTTAAACCTGTTTGCCTTTTTACAAGTATGCGTACGACTGATTCGTTGCAGCAGAATGAATCGTATTTTTTTGCTGAATTAAAAAGGCTTAAATTATTGCTTGATAAGATTGGGGAAGAGGAGCAGGTTTTTTTCCTGCTTGACGAAATATTGAAGGGAACAAATTCAGCAGATAAATCCAGAGGTTCAGAAGCGGTAATCTCAAAACTGGTTAAGTTAAAAGGAACAGGTCTGATTGCAACCCACGACCTGACACTCAGTGATTTGGAAAACAATTTTCCCGGCAAGGTTTTAAACAAATGTTTTGATGCGGAAATAGTTGATGATCATCTCGTTTTTAATTATAAACTGCATGATGGCGTTACTAAAAATATGAATGCCGTTTTTCTTATGAAAAAAATGGGAATAATTGAATAGTGAAAAGTGAATGGTGAGTTATGATTTATTGTGAACGATGAACGACCTTCAAGAGTCCGAAGGACCTGGAAGAGTTGGGATATAAAACTAACATTTTTATCATTTCGACTTTCTAAATGATTCAATACCATTATTTAAGGAGATTCCTCCCTACGGATCGGAATGACATTACCCTATTTGTCATTTCGAAGGAGCGAAGTGACTGAGAAATCTACATACTATTTAATAAAAGTTAAAGTATAACTGAACCTATTTTCGAAATCACCCATCCGGATACTTTCTAAAGAAATACGTATTTAAATATGCATTATAATACGTATTATAATACGTATTAAAAATAACATAATAGACTAAAACATAATCTGTTAAAAAATAATAATAACATAATTCAGGTAATTTATATGCAATTCTGGAATATTCATACAAATTTTCCGCTCTTTCATTTGAAAAATATTAACAGGTATAAATGCGGGTATTCATATAAGATAAATATTTGTTGAAAAATAGATGAGACAGTGATTTTTACGATACTCCTTTAATGATACAGGTTTGCGGCAGATTACTATTGATAATTGAATTAAATAAAATTATTAACAATTGCGGTGATATTTGAGAAAACAAAATCTAAGTATCTGGCAGACAGGGAGTAAACCTCAGGATGATTAAGTTTTCAGATGGTTTTGGTTGATAAGTAAAAATCCATTGTTGAAAAACAATTTTACCGCACATACTGTATTTATCTATATTTGCAAAAATTTGAACCGGAGAAAGAAGGGTAAATAATGACAGCAAATTATTCAGAAGAAACGATAAAAACTCTTGACTGGAGGGAGCATATCAGGAAACGTCCTGGAATGTATATCGGGAAACTCGGTGATGGATCTTCACAGGATGACGGTATTTACGTATTACTGAAGGAGGTTTTTGATAATTCGCTTGATGAATTTATGATGGGTTTTGGGAAATCTATTGATGTAAGTATTCATGATAAAGAAGTGAAGGTAAGGGACTTTGGAAGAGGCATTCCTTTGGGTAAAGTGGTTGATGTTACATCAAAAATGAATACCGGTGCTAAATATGATTCCAAGGTATTTAAAAAATCAGTGGGATTGAACGGTGTTGGGATTAAAGCTGTTAATGCCCTCTCAGAAAGCTTTACAATAAAGTCGATAAGAGATGGACAAATAAAAACTGCTGAATTTTCAAAGGGAAAACTGACAAATGAAAAAGATCCGGAAACTACTGACATGAAAAATGGCGTTCAGGTGACTTTCTCACCTGATAGTAAGATGTTCGGGAATTACCATTATATTTCCGATTATGTTGAGACCATGCTCAGAAATTACGTTTTCCTGAACTCCGGCCTGACCATTAATTTCAATGGGAATAAATATTTTTCGAAAAACGGACTTCTTGATCTTTTAAATGAGAATATGAGTCAGCCCGGACTCTATAATACTGTGCATTTAAAGAATGGTGATATTGAACTGGCCTTTACACACGGGAACCAATACGGAGAGGAATATTACACTTTTGTAAATGGGCAACATACTACCCAGGGAGGTACTCACCTGCTGGCATTCAGGGAAGCTCTGGTAAAAACAGTCCGTGAGTTTTATAAGAAAGATTTTGACGCTGCCGATATCCGTGCTTCTATTATTGCCGCATTCAATATAAAAATTGAGGAGCCTATATTTGAATCCCAGACCAAAACTAAACTGGGATCCAAAGATATGTCCCCGGGTGGGCCTTCAGTAAGGAATTTTATAATGGATTTTGTAAAGAAAGCTATTGACGATTATTTGCATAAGAATTCAGAAACAGCTGAGATCCTTCTGAGAAGAATACAGGAATCAGAAAAAGAACGTAAAGCAATTTCAGGTATCAGGAAAATGGCCCGTGAAAGGGCTAAAAAAGTCAGCTTGCATAATAAGAAATTAAGAGATTGCAGGATCCATTATAACACAAAAGATGACAGGAGACTGGGGACCACCATTTTTATTACTGAAGGCGATTCGGCTAGTGGATCAATTACAAAATCACGAAATGTGGAGACTCAAGCTGTGTTTAGCCTGAAGGGGAAACCTTTGAACACTTATGGCCTCTCGAAAAAGATCGTTTATGAGAATGAAGAGTTCAATTTGTTACAGTCTGCTTTGAATATTGAGGACGGATTAGAGAACCTTAGGTACAATAATGTTGTTATTGCCACTGATGCTGATGTTGACGGAATGCATATCCGCCTGCTGTTGATAACGTTTTTTCTTCAGTTTTTTCCCGATCTGGTAAAACAGGGACATCTTTATATATTACAGACTCCTTTGTTCCGTGTCAGGAATAAGAAGAAGACCACCTATTGTTATACAGAAGAGGAGAAGAAGAAAGCCAGAAATAAACTTGGACCTAATCCTGAAATTACACGATTTAAAGGGTTGGGAGAGATCTCGCCTGATGAGTTTAAGCATTTCATTGGTAAAGAAATAAGACTGGAACCCGTTCACTTAAGAAAGGGAGATGCAGTTGCAGAATTTTTGAATTTTTATATGGGTAAAAACACTCCTGAACGACAAGATTTTATAATCCAGAACCTGAAAGTTGAAGAAGATCTTGTTGAAATCTGATAAGGATAGATATTTCTGATTGAAATATTGAATTAACCACAAATATTTGCATGGAGGAGCTTGAATTCCGGGAAGCGGAAAAAAACGGAAAACTTAAGAATTCCGGTGAAAGCACTGGGGGAACAGGTACAGAAGATCTTTTTAAAGTTGCCCATCTTTCGGGCATGTATAAAGATTGGTTTCTGGATTATGCATCATACGTGATTCTGGAACGGGCAATTCCGAATATATATGATGGTTTAAAACCTGTTCAGAGAAGGATCCTTTATGCAATGAGGCGGCTCGAGGATGGCAGATATAACAAAGTAGCCAATATTATAGGAAACACCATGCAGTTCCATCCCCATGGTGATGCTTCAATAGGGGATGCTCTTATTCAGCTGGGACAAAAAGGATTTCTTATTGATACTCAGGGTAACTGGGGAAATATTCCTACAGGTGACAATGCTGCAGCACCCCGATATATTGAAGCAAGATTATCTAAATTTGCCCAGGAGGTGGTTTTTAATCCAAAAACCACTAAGTGGAAGCTATCCTATGATGGCAGAAATAAGGAACCTTTAACTCTTCCGGTTAAATTCCCGTTGTTGCTGGCACTGGGAGCGGAAGGTATTGCAGTTGGCCTTGCCTCAAAAATCCTGCCCCATAATTTCAATGAACTGATTGATGCATCTATACTTTATCTGAATGGGAAGATGTTTGAGATTTATCCCGATTTCCCTGCCGGTGGACTTGCTGATTTCTCAAAATATAATGACGGGATTAGAGGCGGAGTAGTAAAAGTGAGGTCACGTATAAAAAGAATTGATAAAAAAACACTTGTAATTACTGAAATTCCTTATGGGAAAACTACCGGCGGACTGATTGAGACAATACTTAAAGCAAATGACAAAGGGAAGATAAAAATCAGAAAGATTGATGACAATACAGCAGAATCAGTTGAAATCCTTATTACTCTTGCAACGGGGGTTTCACCTGATAAAACTATCGACGGTTTATATGCGTTTACCGATTGTGAGTTATCTATATCTCCCAATGCCTGTGTGATCAGGAATGAAAAACCGGTTTTTCCGGGTATGAGTGAACTGCTAAAAACCTCTGCAGATCACACGCTTAACCTTTTAAAACTTGAACTGGAAATTAAACTAAGGGAGTTACAGGAAGGCTGGCATCTGGCTTCACTTGAGAGAATTTTTATTGAAAATAAGATATATAGAGATATTGAAGAATGTGAGACTTGGGAATCGGTAATCAAGACCATCGATAAAGGATTGGATCCTTATAAAAATAAGCTCCTAAGAGAGGTAACCCGTGAAGATATCATTCATCTGACTGAGATCAGGATAAAACGGATCTCAAAATATGATGTAAAAAAGGCCGGGGAAAATATTAAAGGTCTCGAAGAAGAAATGAAAGAGGTGGAGAATCATCTGGCCAATATTGTTGATTATACAATAAACTACTTCCGCCAGATCAAGAAGAAATATGGTAAAGGTTTTGAGAGGAAGACAGAAATTCGTAGTTTTGATACGATTGTTGCTACCAAGGTAGTAGTAGCCAACGCTAAATTATTCGTTGACAGAAAAGAAGGATTTATAGGGACCGGCCTCAAAAAAGATGAATTCGTTTGTGAGTGTTCAGATATTGACGACATCATTATTGTAAGAAAAGACGGAAAATATGTTGTAGCCCGGATATCTGATAAAGCATTTGTAGGAAAAAATATTATTCATGCGGCTGTTTTTAAAAGGAACGATACCCGAACAATATATAATATCATTTACCAGGATGGCAGAACTGGAAAAATTCTGGTAAAACGGGCTGCAATAACCGGGGTAACCCGGGATAAAGAATACGATCTGACCAGAGGAAAGCAGGGATCAAAAATTCTGTATTTCAGTGCCAATCCCAACGGAGAGGCTGAGATAATTAAGGTCTTCTTAAAACCAAAACCAAGACTTAAAAATTTGGTAATTGAATATGATTTTGGAGAACTGGCAATAAAAGGACGGTTTTCAGTTGGAAATATTCTTACTAAATATGCAGTTCATAAAATTAACCTTAAAGAAAAAGGTGTTTCTACATTAGGGGGAAGGAAGATATGGTTTGATGAAGATGTTTGCCGGCTGAATGTTGATGGAAGAGGCAAATTCCTTGGTGAATTCGGAGGAGATGATAAGATATTGATTATTACCAAGCGGGGGACTTTCCGAACTTCTAATTTTGATCTGTCAAACCATTTTGAGGACGGCATTCTGATCATTGATAAGTTTGTTGAACATAAGGTCTTTTCTGTCATTTATTTTGACGGAATGAAAAATTATTATTACTTAAAACGATTTGTAATTGACTCGTCTGAAAAAGAACAAATTTTCATCAATGAGCATCCCGATTCTAAGTTAGTGAGTATAACTGAAGTAGAATACCCAAGGTTCGAAATCAGCTTCGGTGGGAAAAATAAAGACCGTAAAAGTGAAATAGTTGAAGTGGCCGGGTTTATAGGTGTGAAAAATTTTAAGGCCAAAGGCAAAAGACTTTCAAATTACCAGGTTTCAAATATTGAGGAGATGGAACCTGTTGTAAAAAAAGAGGGAGTTAAAGAAGAAATTGAAGAGACTCCTTCTGAACTTGAACCAGGACAAGAAGTAATATTTGATACGGAAGATTCCTCTCAAATGAAATTGGACTTATAATTTATCAGCCTTGAAAATTTTTTTAATTGGATTTATGGGTTCTGGCAAGACCAGATTAGGGAAAAAGCTCGCAGAAAGAATGAACCTGGATTTTTTTGACCTTGATGGGGAAATTGAAAGAAGAAAAAACCTTAAAATAAGCCAGATATTCCTTGAAAAAGGGGAGACCGGGTTTCGTGAAATTGAGAAAAAAACACTCCATCATATTATAGAGGAGAATGATGCTTTTGTTTTGGCCTGTGGAGGAGGAACACCATGTTTTAGTAATAATATGGAGCAGATGAATTCAGCAGGTAAAACACTTTATCTTGATGTCTCCGAAGAAACTCTGGTGAACCGGCTGTTAAACAGCAAGATAAAACGTCCATTAATTGCAGGAATGAATTATGGAGATCTGAAAAACTACGTCAGGGAAAAACTTCTTGAGAGAAAGCCTTATTACTCTAAAGCTAAAATATGGGTCAATCCTTTGGAAACAAGTTTTGATACAATTGTAAAATCACTACTTTACTGATGAAATTCCTTTTTTCTGAATTCTTTTCCCGGGTCAAGTTGCAGATATTGACTTAAATATTTGACTCCAATGTAAAAAGGGATTGTATCTAATAAAGCTGAAACCATCTTATAAGCATAATTAGACAATATTAATATCATTAAACCGTGAAATACAGTTTCACCAGGTTGTATCGGGATGGCATCTTTGGCATAAAAATATGTTATGGTTACAACCGATATTGAATCTACCATTTGACTTGTAAGAGTGGAGCCGTTGTTTCTTAACCAAAGCATCTTTCCTTTTGTGATTTGACGTATCAGGTGAAAAAGATGTACGTCAACAAATTGAGCAGTAAGATATGCGATCATAGAAGCAATGGTAGCTCCAAAAGTCCACTTCCTTATCTGGAAAAAGGTCCTCGAAGGATCAGTTAGAGCTGGTAAGCCATCATCCATCAGGTCAGGATGCGGAGGTAATGCCCCGCCTAACCAGAGAATGAAAAGGACCCATATATTCAGCAATAAACCGACCCAAACCACAGTATTAGCTCTTCTCTTTCCATACAATTCACTTATAAAATCGGTACATAGAAATGTTATGGGATACGGAAGAACACCTACAAATACTATAAACGGAATCTGTTTGCCGGCCAGTGTGAATGATAAATCAATTTGCCTGGAAATACCAAGCACGTTCAGAATGGCCAGAGTGCCTAAAAACAATCCGGCCAGAATTAGAAAAACAACTTCCCGTCTGCGACTAATGTTATTGCCTGCATGATCTCCAAAATCAAACATGCTGATAAATATAAAGAATATGTTAGAATTTACATTTATTTAGCCAAAATAGATAATTTTGCTTTACTCTCTGAAATTATGGTATGGGAACTAATTTGATGATATGGTTATTAATCCTCCTGTTTGTCCCGTGTTTTCAGTCAAAGGACATTAGGGTTCTGGATGCTACCTCCAGAGCTTTTGAAGGAGGGAGAGAAAGATCTGGGTCGGGGATTCATTATTGGATTCAGGTGAAGGTTTTTAAAAACTCAGAAAAATTGAGCTTTGAAAGTATTTGGGTGGGTAAAGATCAATTTGTACCGGAAGTACGAATTAATTCAGGCGGGAAGACAAAGGTTTATTTTAAAAACGATACTTTACAATTATTTTTTACTAAATGGTTACGTTATCCTGAAAAGGATGATATTGCTGTAACATCTGATTTGCTGTCTCAAAAACCTGCTATGGATTTCAAAGGAGAAGGTTTAATTGTATATACATTAAAAGACAGGACTTTTTTTTATGAAATTCTAACCTTTCGAAAGCTGGAACCGCGAATTCACAGGTAAATACAAAGGGCTAATTTTATAAGTTTATATATCAAAGAGTGTTACAGATTGACAGTACAATAATCAGCCTCGATATCCTTGATGAGAAATTCAAGTGTGATTTTAATAAATGCAAGGGGAATTGTTGTGTATATGGTGATTCAGGTGCGCCTCTTGAAAAAGAGGAAGTTGAAATATTGAGTGTAATTTTTCCGAAAATAAAGCCGTTTTTGCGTCCTCAGGGAATCGATGCTATTAAAAGACAGGGAACAAGTATGGTTGATAAGGATGGTGATTATGTGACACCTTTGATAAAGGGAAAAGAGTGTGCATATACATTTCTGGAAGAAGGGATTTATCGGTGTGGAATTGAGAAAGCTTTTCTTCATGGAAAAGTACACTTCCGTAAACCCCTTTCCTGTCATTTATTTCCTGTGAGAGTAAAAAAATACAAGGATTTTGATGGTGTGAATTATGAAAAATGGGATATGTGCAGTGAAGCCAGAGATCTTGGAGACGAAGGAGATATAATGGTTTTCGAATTTTTACGTGAACCTTTAATACGCAGATTTGGAATAGAGTGGTATAAAAAACTTAAACTTGCATCAAAAGAATTAAAACAGGAAGTGAATAAATCAAATAAGTAGTTGTATTTAAGAACATAGTTTCACAAATTTACCCTGTGAAATATTGCTTCACAATAAATCTTCGATTTATTTCACAGGGGGAATTAAAAAAACCTTAATTTTCAGGTTTCATAAATAATTAGTTAATAGTAGACAGTCCAGTCGGCAGTCGACAAAAAAGTAAATAACAATCATACAATTATAACACAATGGCAACTGGATTTAGAAACTTAACTGTATATATACAAAAAGTTTTTTTTGATGATTTCAATAAACGATCTGAAGAAATTGGACGATTACTTAATCACATTCCTGATAATCGGGACTGAAAAGTATAAATAACCAAGTCTTCAGATTGCCGACTGCCGACTGAAGATTGCCGACTTAAAAATGCAAAGTATAATGAAATTAGCCATTATCAAGCCATAAACATTAAAATCCCGATACATATAAATTATCTGTTATGGAGCTCATAAAAAAATATATTGAAGAAAACAAGGAAAGATTCCTGAATGAATTGTTTGACCTTATCCGAATACCATCAATCAGTGCCAGACCTGAGAATAAAGAGGATATGTTTAAGGCCACAGAATACATTAAAAAATGCCTGCTTGATGCAGGTGCTGATCACGCCGAGGTAATTGAAACTAAAGGTCATCCGGTAATTTACGTTGAAAAATTGATTGACCCTTCAGCACCAACCATCCTGATTTATGGACACTACGATGTTCAACCTGTTGAACCGCTGGACGAATGGGATTCTGATCCTTTTATGCCGGAGATAAGAGACGGTAAGATCTTTGCCCGTGGAGCTGATGATGATAAAGGCCAAATGTTTATGCACTTTAAGGCTTTCGAGTTGATGATACAAACAGGCACTCTGCCATGTAATGTAAAATTCATGATTGAAGGTGAAGAGGAAATAGGTTCACCAAGCTTAAAGAAATTTTGTATTGACAACAAGAAAAAACTTGCTTCTGATGTGATACTGATTTCTGATACTACAATGATTGCCCCTGACATACCTTCAATAACTGTTGGACTCAGGGGGTTGAGTTATATGGAAGTAGAGGTGACAGGTCCGAACAGGGACCTTCATTCAGGCTTGTATGGCGGGGCTGTGATGAATCCCATCAATGCCCTAACAAAAATGATTGCATCACTTACAGATGAGAATAATTATATTACAGTTAACGGATTTTATGATGATGTACTCGAGGTAAGTGATGGAGAAAGAAAAGAAATGGCTAAAGCCCCATTTAACCTTGAAGAGTATAAGAGATCAATAGATATTGATAATGAGGTTGGTGAAAAGGGGTATTCTACAACTGAACGGACAGGGATAAGACCTTCACTTGATGTCAATGGTATTTGGGGAGGTTATATTGGCGAAGGCGCTAAAACAGTGCTTCCGTCAAAAGCATATGCAAAGATTTCAATGCGACTGGTACCAAACCAGAATTCGAAAAAAATTGACAAACTTTTTGAAGATCATTTCAAGTCAATAGCTCCTGATGGAGTTCGCGTGGAGGTAAAAAGCCTTCATGGAGGCGAAGGATATGTTAGCCCAATCGATACTATTGCATACCAGGCAGCCAACAGGGCTTGTGAAGAGAGTTTTGGTAAAAAGCCGATCCCTGTCAGGAGCGGAGGCAGTATTCCTATAGTATCTGATTTTGAAGATGTGCTTGGGATTAAGTCAATTTTACTTGGTTTCGGATTAGATTCTGATGCCATCCATTCCCCGAATGAGAACTTTCCGTTATTCAATTTTTATAAGGGAATCGAAACCATTCCTCTTTTCTATAAATACTTTACTGAAATGAGCAGGTAAATTAATTATGGTTCGTCCGGAGAATGAATAGGTGTTAGGTGGAATAATGGAAAGAAAAAACATTAATAGAGTGTTTAAACAATTACGAGTTTGGAATAATTCAGTTGAATTGTATATCCTCAAATGTAAGTTATTGTCAAAATTCCCTTATGAACTGAAGAAAACAGTATCTAATTATTCGCTGATCGCTCATGAAGAGAGACGTTGTATTGATACTTCTCATAGTATCAGTAGAAATAATTTGCCTGACTGCAGTC
>JAUWMO010000091.1 GCA_030613125.1 Bacteroidota bacterium
AAACAAAAACCAAAAACACCAATAAAAATAATATTAATAGCCTGATATAGCCTTTACGTACTTTAAATTGTTTTTTTGTTTTCATGATTTTTTGATTTTGGTTTCAATAGTTTTGATGCAAAACCATCAAAAATTCCATAAATGATTTTATCTTTTTTGGAATGATCTTTGCAATTTGTTGACTGATAGTTGAAAAAAACTTAATAAATTTATCCCGGCCCATCATCTAAAAATTATATCCATTGTTTCTTAAAAATATTCATAGGTCTGATAAATCCAGGGAAAAATTTAAAACAAGTCCCGACCAGGATATTATTTCGGAATACCGGAAAAAGAAGGACCCTGAGATCCTGGGTGCTTTGTTTGACAGGTATATTCATCTGGTTTTTGGTGTATGCATGAAGTATTTAAAAAGAAAGGATGATGCCCGGGATGCTACAATGGAAATTTTCGAAAAGCTTTTTAGTGACCTGTTGGAGCATAAAATTGTAAACTTTCCTTCCTGGCTTCATACAGTTAGTAGAAACTTTTGTTTGATGAAACAACGTGAGAGAAAATGGGAAATAATTGCCGGTCCGGAAAGTTTGTTTACAAAAGACCTGAATAAGATTATGGAATCTGATGTGGATTTGCATCATAATGATGAGAAAGAAGCCGAATTGGCTGAAATGGAAAAAGCATTGGTCCAATTGAGTGAAGATCAGGAACAATGTGTAAGGTTATTTTATCTGCATAACAGGTCATACCGCGAAGTTGCAGAAATAACAGGATACAGCCTGAAAAAAGTTAAAAGCCATATACAGAATGGTAAAAGGAATATGAAAAATTATTTGATGGCAAGTCGAAATAATAAATGATGCGATGCAGGAAAACTATATGTCAATGTTGACTATCAATATTTGAGAAAAAATGGTAAAAATACCCAATGATCAGATGTTTCTCCTTTCGGGATGCTTAAGCCTCGAATCATTACAAAAATTCCAGGCGGGAGAGTATTCAGGGGAAATAAGGGATCAAATAAACAAGCATCTGAAAGAGTGCCGGTTTTGCCAGGAAGCCATGGAAGGCCTTTCCATGATTCCCGATCCCTATGAGCAAAAGCATTTAATAAAAACACTCAGGGAAGATATGTACCGTAGGATAAGGGACAGGGAAACAAGTGTGGGTAAGAGATTTGGATTAAGCCGGAAATTAAACATTGTTGCTGCTGCTGCAAGTATTTTATTACTGGTTGGGATATTTTCTGTATACAATTACCTCCTGAAAAGTGAGAGAGAACTCATAGCTGAAGAATCAGTAAATGAAATATTATTAGATTCCACCGATACTTCTTATAATAAGGATGTAACGGTATTGGAAGATATTACCGAAGTATTTACGCCTGCAACTCATGAACCGGAGGAAAAGGTCAAAATTGTATCTGAGCCGGAAGATAAAATAAACCTGAACAAAGCCGATATGATAGCAACTGAACAGAGGTCGGTGGAGGAAATTCCATCTGAAACCATAGCCAGGATTGAGGTACAAGGAGTAATGGCTACAGAGCAAAAAGAGGAAATTGAGGTCATGGCATTTGAGGAGGAAAAAGCAGAGGCCCTGTCAAAACCGGTTCCGGTATCACCAAAAGTTAACAGAATATCAGAAGTTTTTTCCACCCAGGCCGAAAAAAGGCAATTACCTGATGCAGCAAGAAGTGCAAAAAAGGAAAAGGCTGCAGGAGTCTCTGCAGATATGGATATACCAAGTTTTGTTTCTGAACCGGAATTTGTAAATAACGAATATCCTGATCTTGCCGACTATATTCAAAAGAACCTCCAGTATCCCGATTCAGCTTTAAATGTGGGACTGGAAGGTAAAGTTTTAATAGTATTTATAATTAACCGCCATGGTAAAGTTAAGGATGTTAAAGTAAAGGAAAGCACCCATCAGGTCTTTGAAAAAGAGGCCCTGCGTGTCGTTTCAGCCTCCGGCCAATGGCAGCCTGCCACAAAAAACGGTGAAAAAGTCGATTATCAAATGACCGTTCCGGTTGAATTCATAATAAAAAAGAGTATGGATAATCATTAAATCCGTCTCATTTCATTAATTTCCTTATTAAATATTCCACTACCGCTTCATTCACCTTCATTTGATTTGTGTGTTTCATAAAATGATGAGTATCATCAACTATTACCATGGTCTCAATATCTACTCCTTTATGCAGAAGGCGTTGTACAAGATCAGTACTCTGACTAAAAGCAACATTTCTGTCATCATCGGCATGAATGATCAATACCGGTGAGGTCCATGTATCGATACTTGATACAGGTGATGATCTCCAGGCAGTTTCCAGTGCAACTTCGGCATCCGGGGCTCTTTCATATTGATTTGGCCTGATAATGTTCATGGTTCTGTTAATTGTCCGGTCATGTACTCCGTGTATATCAACACCTGTGGCAAAAAGATCGGAGTCACGTCCCAGTGCAAGGGCTGTGAGGTAGCCCCCATATGAACCACCATAAATGCCTATTCTCTCAGGATCGACAAATGGCTGGCGGGTTAGCCATTCACCTGCCGCTTTTATATCCTGATATTCAGAAGCACCGCGTGTTCCACCATCAGGAGGTTTGTGAAACTCATACCCGTAACCTATACCAAGGCGGTAATTATCTGAAATTATAATAAAACCCTGGTTGGCCAGGTATTGGTTGACGGCATAAGCATTTGAATAATATGATGAATAATGCCATCCCAACAGCATCTGTCTGGGTGGGCCACCATGAACATAAATAACTACTGGTTTCTGTTCAGGTCCTCCAGGTTTATTAAATATTGTAGCATGGACCGGTGTACCATCAGGAGCATTAAATATCACCTGGTCAGGTATAACAAGGTGTTTTGCCGGAAAGTTTCTTGGTACCAGGTCTTGTGCTAAAATTTTTATTTTATGGCTTTTAAGATCCATAACAGTTGGTAGTGGAGGTCGTTGAGTGCCGGCACTGATGTAAACAACTGCAGAGCCATCACCTGTAATGAAAGGGGTCCATTCAAGCCCGTCACCCGGAGTAAGGAGTTCAATATCGGCTTTATCTACCGGGACCCTCACCACATGGCGTCGGTCAATATCGAGCGTATCATTTCCTGTATTACCTGTAAAGACCAACCATTTCCCATCGTGGCTGAGTGAAATATATTCAGCCATAAAGCTGCCCGGAGTAAGCAATAGTGGTTCTCCACCTTTTTCAGGCAAAGAATAGAGATGAGGCCATCCGTCGTGGTAAGAAAGGAAAATAATCCTTCCTGCTGCCCAGTGCAGGTTGGTACGTCCATGAGTAGTGGGGAAAGAACCACGTAAAGTTTTTGGTGCTTCCCATACTTTCCTGGTTTTACCGGTTGAAACATCAGCTGTCATTATTTTCCAGGGATTATGGCGTGGTGCCATTATTGAGTCGATTGTGCCTCCTCTGCCGGGCTGCCTGATAAAAACAAGGTGTTCTCCGTCCATTGACCAGCGTGGCGAACTATCCATGTTAAAAGACGGATCTATCCAGGTAACAGGGGAATTAATATCCCTGAAAATTCCTATGAAAGAATGATCTTTACGGTCAGAACGGAATAAAAGTTTCGTGCCATCTGGCGACCATTGGGGAGAATCATTACGTCCGCGGGCAGTAAATATTTTTATTGCCTTTTCTGAGCCGTCAATGGGAACTCTCCATATCTGGCCAGATTTTACAAAAGCCACCTCATCACTACCTGGAGAAATAACCAGATTTTCTCCCTCACCCAGCAATACAGGAGTTCCTCCGTTGAATGGCACACTCCAGATCTGTACCTTTGGTGGCCGGGGGTTAAAAGATGGATTGACCGGTAAGGCATCATCCCAGTTTGAGCCGAAATCCCCTCCCCGAATGTACACACACCATTGTCCGTCAGGTGAAATAGAAAGGCTGGAAAGCGCCTGTCCATCATCTTTCAGGTATGAGGTAAGCCGACGTGGTTCATAGTCCGGCCCTTTCGCAACATATACATTGCGTAACCCTTCTTCATTTAAAGTCCATGCAATATATGTACCTGTTGCTGCAGTTGTAAGACTTGAAGGAAAAGGGTAAGATTTAACTTCCTTCATTGTAAAATCCTGCCTTTGGGCTTTCAAAGGTTTTCCTGCAGGGCTTAGGACAAACATTAAATACGATACAAACAGGACTGGCAATACAACCCTTAAACAAAAATTTTGAAACTTCATAATTTAAATTATAGTTGCACCTAAGGTAAAAAAATGACGAAGAAAAAACAATTAAGCTTTTGTTCCTTCAATAAAACTTTATTTTTGCTTTATATGCAATAATAATTAAATTTATGGTGAAATTGAATCTTTTATTTTATGGATAACATTTTTGTTGCCGGAACAAAACATACTCCTGAAGTAAAGCTTGAAAGGGGAAAAATAAAGTTTGCTGGAAGATCGGTCCCTTCCGATCCTGAGTATTTTTATCAACCCTTACTTGAATGGATAAACGAGTATCATTCAAAAGGACTGAATGATACTCATATTGAATTAAAATTTGAGTACATAAATACAGCTTCCACCAAGTGGATCTTCAATATCCTTAAATTATTGGGTTCAGACCCCAATACCATTAATAAAATTCAGGTCTCATGGTTTTATGAAGAGGGAGATGATGATATGTATGATCTGGGAAAAATATTAAAGTCCCTGGTACCTTCTGATTTCAAATTCATAGAAATACCTGAACAAATTTAGTACTGACCATTCAGCTTTTATTATTTCAATATATTTTCCGGAACCTGTTTAATCTTAATTAGAAATACACCTTCTTTGATGGTGGATTTTTACTAAATTATTCCACCTGACACCAATTCATTTTCCGGATGAACTGTAAAAATCAACTGTATGAGTTTTGCATTATAAATTGGCGTCCCGCTACTGTAAAACTGGTATGTCTCAAGGAGTTAGTAAAATAAATTATCATGAAACAGAAAATCTGCTATAAAACATATTTTTTTAAGCCTCTGATAGCAACCTTTTTAACATTTTTTTCGTCTAATAATAGTAGGAAAGGGGTAATAAAACTAAAAATCTTTTCCTGATCTGAAAATTTGGTTTGGTAATTGTGCGTTATAATATAGAAGATATTTAAAAATACTTATAAAAGCGGAAATCAAAAACTTAATTCATTATGCTCAGTTTTTTCAGAAAATACAAATTATTTAAGATCAAAGATCCCAAAAAGCAGGCAATTATTGACCTTCTGAAGGAAAAGGATCACTGCACCTACGGTGAGATCATTAAGCGTCTTTCCATTTCATCAACTAGCGGCATTAGGTATATTAATGAGCTAAAGAATGAAGGCATTATCAGTAATAAAATTATGCCTCCATTCTACAAGATTGCAGGAGATTATAAATAAGAAAAGCCCTGCTTAAGAAGGGAATGAAAAAGAAATATTAATAATTTCAAGAGGATAATCAGCCCCCGTTCAGGGGGTTTTTTTGTTATAAATAATTGGTTTTTTGAGATGTGCATAAAGTATGTTCCTTGAAAATATTTAAATATTATTAATTTCAGAATTAATTTGAAAGTTAATAATGTATAAACTTTTTATATATGAAAGAACTACGTATTAAACTACGTAGTTCTTCAGCTCTTTTTACAGGCGTTTAAACTGTACCAATATTACGTTCTGTAAAAGTGTATAAATAAGAGTTTCTGTCTGAAATTATAAAAATATGATGTGTCACTATATGTTTTGTCCAGATCCTGTTATTAGGGTTTAAATCTTCTACTATTTCTGCCAGTAATATAAAAAAAATCCCTTAAAGGTTGTTTTATAACTTTCTTTCTTTTTGATCATTGGGTGAAAAAATTATAATTTGGAAAAATAAAATCAGAAAATTACGATTATGAAGACAAAACTTATCATATTTCTTCTGCTCTCATCCATCTGTAAAGTTTGCCCGGCTACCGGTGAACCTGTTACTCAGTGGTTATCATCGGGGGCATTAACGGTTACAAAACCCGGATACATTAAAGGTAAAAATATTAAGGGTGAGAATTTTGAGGATCAGTTTATTCTTTCGAATTCATATCTTAACCTTATTGATCTCAATCCGGCAGATAAGGATCCTTTTTTATGGAACAATAAAAAGTTGCGAAAGTGGAATAGTCTCTTTTCCAATAAAGAGGGATTTATTGAAATAAAGCCTGATAAGAAAGCTGAATATCAGATTGTTTACAATGCAGTATATCTAAAGTCTGAAGGTTTAAATGATTACGAATTTGAAGTTGAAAGTCCTCAGATGTTTGAAATTTTCCTTAACGGCAGGAGAGTTGCCTTCAATTATGAGACTGCAGAACCTGAGAAGACAAATAATAAGACTGCAACTTTAAATCTTGATCGCGGTAAATTTGTAGTCATGGTTAAATCTTTATTTTTTAAAGGTGATGTAAACAAGTGGAAACTGAAAGCAAATATTTCTCCGGTCAACGAAAATGAATCTGTTTTAAGTATATCACCAACCAGGAGTATGAGTATTCACCACCTGCTTGAAGGTACTAAGCTTGGTTTAGTATCAGTATCATCCGACGGCACACTAATTAGTGTTACATACAAAAAGGTTAATATAAAAAATGGCAAAACTTCATCGTGGACCGAAGTGAAGGATATTTCCACAGGCAAAATTGTCCAAAGTTTTAGAAAAACCAGCACAACGGGTTACAGATGGATGCCACTTGGGAAGAAGCTTTGTTATATCATTTCAGAGGATGATGTTTCTACAGTCTGGGTATATGATTTTGAAGAAGGAAAAGAGTATCCTGTGCTTCAGGGCATTAAAAATCTTTCTGGCTTTCAATGGTCAGATGACGAAAGTCTTATCGTATATGGTATCTCCGAGACTAAGAAAACTGATGGAAAGACATCATTGAAATATATGAACGAATTGAGTAACCGCACGTTTAAAGAAAAAAAAGTAATTAATCTGTATAAATATGATACCCGCATTAATGTAAGTGTAAGACTAACATATGGAAATCTTAGTACCAACCTGAATGATATCAGCCACGATGGTAAATATATAGTGTTTAGTACAAGCAGGCCTAATCCGACCGAAAGGCCTTTCTCACTTCAGAACATGTACCTTATGGATCTTCGCACCGTAGATGTTAAAACCCTTTGGGAAGATTTCAGGTGGGAAGGTTCAGCAGATTTTTCACCCGATGGTAAAAGGCTGCTTGTTTCAGGAGGGCCCGACTGCTTTGGTGAAACAGGACGAAATATTGGTAATAATCCTATCGCTAATAACTATGACAGACAGCTATATATATATGATCTGGCCACCGGAAGCGTTGATCCGATTACTGAAAACTTTAATCCCTCAGTGGAATCGGCAACATGGCATCCGGCTAACAATCGTATATATTTTTCCGCAACTGATGAAATATACAGAAGAGTTTTTGTATGGAATGAGGAGAACAGGTTGTTCAGCCAAATACCATTGACGCCTGAAGTAGTTGGATCATTTAGCATCGCGAAAAAGGAACTGGTCGCTGCCTGCACGGGAACAGGATTAGGCAGCTTTAATAAAGTCTGGATTATTGACCTTGAAAACAGGACAAGTTCATTGTTTGACAACCCTGAAGCTGAGACATATAAAAATGTTGAGTTTGGCAAATCGGAAGAATGGAATTTTGTAACAGCGGATGGTAAAAAGATAAAAGGATTTTTCCTTTATCCATACAATTTTAATCCTGAAAAGAAGTACCCCTTAATTGTAAACTATTATGGAGGAACAGCACCAATTTCAAAACGTTTTGGCGGACGTTATCCGGTTGATATCTGGGCCGGAGAAGGTCATGTTGTATATATTCCCCAGCCGAGTGGTGCTACAGGTTTCGGACAGGAATTTTCAGCACGCCACCAGAACAACTGGGGTAAGACAGTTGCCGGTGAGATCATAGAGGGAACCAATAAATTCATTGAAGCCCATTCTTTTGTTGATAAAGAGAAGGTTGGGTGTATTGGTGCATCATATGGAGGATTTATGACTATGTATCTTCTAACAAAAACAGATATTTTTAACTGTGCTATTTCACATGCCGGTATAAGTTCTCTCAGCTCATACTGGGGAGAAGGCTACTGGGGATATGCCTATTCATCAGAAGCAACCGGTGACGCATACCCGTGGAACAGAAACGACATCTACATTGACCAGAGTCCGCTGTTCAGCGCTGATAAGATCAATACACCCTTATTGTTGCTACACGGCTCAGTTGACACCAATGTACCACTGGGGGAGTCGCTTCAATTATGGGTGGGACTTAAAATACTTGGCAAGCCGGTTGAAATGATTCAGATTGAAGGGGAGAACCATCATATCCTTGCATATTCAAAACGCATTGAATGGCATAATACAATAATGGCCTGGTTTGATAAATGGCTCAAGGATAAAAACAACGATTGGGCCAGCCTGTTTCCTGATAGTGAATTGTAAAACACCTTTCATAAGCAAAGTAAGATGGTATAGAAAAATTCATGCTTCAAATAAGCAACACTGAATTATCTTTTATTAAAAAATAAATCTAAGGTCAGATAATAATCTTTTTGTATCTTGCTGTGTGCTTTGTTGGAGGAGGATATATTAGCTGGTTCTTTCGACCTCATCATCGCCTGAGTAAAAGAAGGTATACACATAAACAATAAATTGAAATTAACAGATAAATAATTATTTATTAAATCATTAAAAAAATGAAAACAAAATTATTCTGCACTATTTTAATGGCCTTGTTATCAGGATTTTCTTCAATTTCTGCTCAGGGATTTGAGCCCCCGGCAGAAGGAAAATCTGTTGTTTATTTTGTACGTGTAAGCGGTTATGGCGGCAGCACCTCTTTTGAATACTTTCATCAGGACAAATATATCGGGGTATTCAAGAAGAAAAATTATCTGAGGTATGAATGTGATCCGGGTGAACAACTTTTTTGGGCATCTACTGAGAACAAAGAGTTTATAACTGCCGATCTTGAACCTGGCGGAACTTATATTGTAATAGTTGATGTTATAATGGGTTTCTGGAAGGCACATGTTGGATTAACCCCGATAAGTGTCAATGACGAAGAACTTTTTGAGCGAGCTAAAGAACTGATAAACAGCAAGAAACCGGTTGTTACTTCTGAGGCGAAGATTGAAGCAATGAATGAAAAACTTGAAAGTTTTATTGATGAAAAATTAAAGATGTATGATGAAGAATGGAAAGATGAAAGGAACTTTAAACACATTGCTGCAGATATGGCTATTCCTCCTGATGCTATGAAATAGGCAGAATCAAGGCACTCTTGTAAATGTTATATCAACTGAAGCTACCTGGAAATTCAGTCCGCCTCCAGGTAGGGTCTCTCCTAATAGATAGCTTGTATCTTTAGGTAATGGAAAATTGTCAACTGTTCCACTAAATGATGTGCTGGTTATACTCAGATTTGATATTGTCAATGAAAGGAGTTGTGGATAACTGATATTAAATGTCAATACTGTTCTTTCATTATTGATAGTCCAGGTACCCATCTGTTTTTCATTTGATTCATTCAGACAAATAAAATAGGTGGTACCGTTACTTCTGAGGTCAATTGCAGCATTCTGTGCATTATTACATGGTGCAGCACCTAATAATCCGTCTCCAACAAATTGAGAGGCATCATCATCGGCGAGAAATTCCATGTCAACATTTTGTATCTTGATATAAACCGTTTCATTAAACGAGGCAGAAGTAAACATGTAACTCCCCACTAATGGATCAGGCTCTTCCCCTTCCTCCTTATTACAGGAAATAGCCATTAAGATTACAAATAATACTAATAATCCAATAATCTGAAATTTTCTTTGTTTCATAACCTTTTGCATATATGAATAACTATTCTGTGCTTCCAAATTTGGCTAAATATACAAATTTTAATTTATTATGAAATATTATTATCTGAGGCTTAATCCGGGTTAATTTTCATTAAAATTTATAACTTGAGGTGTGTTAAGCCAAAATATTCTTATTTTTAGCAACATAGAATATAGGATTGCTTTGTAATTTGCCGGATTATGAGAACGATTTTATTGATTATAGTGGCATTTTTTATTAGTGCTTCTTTATCAGGACAAGTTACTACTATATCTGGATCTGTTACGGATAAAAACACCGGAAAGCCCCTGATCGGGATAACTGTTTTTATCAAAGATGCAATGGAAGGCACTATTACCAACAGAAATGGGAATTTTAAGATTGAAACTCAAACCCCACTTCCATTTGTGGTAATTATATCTATGATGGGGTATCAAAGTCAGGAATTTGAAATTACCAGGAATCCATCCGAGCTGAGTGTAATCCTTGAGGAACAGGTTTACCTCGGGCAGGAAGTAGTAGTCTCTGCTTCCAGAATATCTGAAAGTATCATGAAATCTCCTGTGACTATCGAAAAATTAACTTCACTGCAAATACAACAAACCTCCTCAGCCAATTTTTATGATGGATTATACCAACTGAAAGGAGTAGACATGAATGTTCACAGCCTTACATTCAGGTACCCAAACACCCGTGGATTTACCGGTGAAGCCAATTTAAGAATGAACCAGATAATTGATGGTATTGAGAATATTCCTCCCGGTATGAGTTTTAGTGCCGGCAATATTTTCGGTGTGCCTCAATTAGATGCAAATAGTGTGGAACTCCTTGTTGGAGCCTCATCTGCACTTTATGGTCCGGGTGGAATGAACGGAACATTGTTGATAACCAGTAAAGACCCTTTTCAATACCAGGGATTA
>JAUWMO010000347.1 GCA_030613125.1 Bacteroidota bacterium
CAGATTACGGATTTATTTGATCTTGCCTATGGTGTCAGCAGTTCTTTTAAATCATCGGATTGGAAAAGGATTGATAATCCCAATTATCCACGACTGGCTATCCGGGAGGCTATTTTGAATGCATTCATTCATCGTGATTACTCTTCCTTTACGGCAAGTCTCTCAATTAATATTTATCCTGATAAATTAGTCATTTCGAACAATGGTAAACTTCCTGCTGGCTTATTAGTTGAAGATTTAGGAAAGGATCATCTTTCTCAACCATTTAATCCTGATATTGCACATATATGTTTTTTAAGAAACTGGATTGAAAAGATTGGCAGAGGAACGATCAAAATGATACAACAATGCAATGATTTAGGATTTGAACCTCCGGTTTGGAATGCAACTGCATCTATTGTTAGTGTTACTTTCCCTGGTCTGACTATTCCTTTTAATTACAGTGAGGGAATAAGTGAGGGAATAAGTGAGGGATTAAACAGACTTTTGTCTGCCAAAGTTTATGAGGGAATAAGTGAGGGATTAAAAGATTCTTTGTTGGAAATAATTCATCTTCTGATAAAACATAAAAGCTTAAGAATTTCAGAACTTTCGGTAAAGCTCAATAAACCTCAAAAAACTTTAGAACGTCATGTAAGTATTCTTAAGGAAATCGGTGCAATTGAGTATTTGGGATCAAAAAGGACCGGTGGTTATTCAGTTACGAAAGATCTTTTAAAAAAAACATCGAAATAAAGTTGGACATGCTCATTGAAAAAGTATGGAAATAAAAGAGCACATCGGAAATATTAAGTTATTGAAATTACCAAAAACAGCATTTCTGTGCAGCAGAAAAGTACCTGCAACTATTGTACTTAAATGTTATGATTGGGCAATTGAGCAACGAGAAAAAGGACATTGCATAATTAGCGGATTTCACAGCAAAATAGAAAAAGATGTGTTACATTATTTACTCAAGGGCCAACAACCAATCATTTTAGTATTAGCAAAGCCACTATTTCACAGGGTCTAATACGACTCTCATCGTTCATAACTCATGTTTCATCGTTTCTTTTTACTCTTCCACCTTTCCACCTTCCCTCACATTTTTCCCTGTGCGATTTGTGAGGTCATCACCCAGGTCATTACGGGCAGATTCAACTAACTTCATAAGTTCTTCCACAACATCGGAATACATTTCCTGAACATCATACCGTTCTCCAGGATCACGTCTCAGGTTAAAAAGGGCAAGTTTAGCTGTATCTTGTTTTGTTGGTCCGGGCCAGCCGTCTTTTCCGGGTAAAACACCTTCATAAGAACGGTGAATATGTGGCAAAACAAGTTTCCAGTTGCCTTTACGGACTGCTTCAAGGCTGTTTTTACGATAGTAATAAAAAAAGTGATCGCGTGGATTTGTTTTCTCATCTCCTTTTAAAAGTGGCAAAATATTTACTCCGTCAATTTTATGATCAGGAACTGCTGCACCGGTTATGGCAGCCACGGTTGGAAGAATATCTATTGTTGAGGAAAGCTTACTGCATACTTTTCCTGCAGGAATAACTCCAGGCCATTTCATGATACATGGTTCCCTTTGTCCCCCTTCCCAGCTTGTGCCTTTTCCTTCTCTGAGACCTCCGGTTGATCCGGCATGATTTCCGTAATTCAGCCATGGCCCATTATCACTTGTAAAGATGATAAGGGTATTATCCTCCAAACCGTTTTCTTCTAAAGCCTTCATCACCTGTCCGACTGACCAGTCAATTTCCATAATTACATCACCATACATACCCTGTTCACTTTTTCCGCTGAATTTTTCAGAAACCCCAAGAGGGACATGTGGCATTGAATGAGCAAAATACAGGAAAAAAGGACCATCTTTATGGCGGTTAATAAAATCAACAGCATGATCAGCATATAAAGTGGTGAGTTGTGCCTGGTCTTCGAGAGTATTGATCTCGCGCACTTTTTCATTTCCTTCTATCAGGGGAAGTGCAGGATATCTCGACTTCCAGGGTTTAGAGGAGTCTTTTGTTACAGGGCTCCCATCATAATCTACAGGCCACATGTCATTAGAATAAGGAAGTCCGAAGTATTCGTCAAATCCATGTTGTAAGGGAAGAAATTGTTTTTGCCAACCCAGGTGCCATTTTCCAACCATCCCTGTGGCATAACCCTGCTCTTTAAGAATCTCTGCAATAGTCTTTTCATTTTCATGCAGACCATTTTTTGACCAGGGCATCAATGCACCTGAAATACCAATCCGGTTTGGATAACATCCGGTTAATAAGCCTGCCCGTGAAGCACTGCAAACTGCCTGCGCAGAGTAAAAACTTGTGAAACGCATCCCCTCTGAAGCCATTTTGTCAAGGTGGGGTGTGGTAAAATGAACGGCTCCATAGGTGCCAAGATCACCATATCCCTGATCATCAGTAAAAATGATCACAATATTGGGAAGATTTTCAACCGGTTTTATGGAGCAAGAGGAAAAAAGAGTAATAAAAATGAATAAAGCAATAAAATTGTTAATCAAACATCGAAATTTACCAGAGTTACAATACATGATCATAGAATATTTAAGATTTAAAACTTTTATTTAAAAACAAGATAAAGGGAGACATTACCTGAAATGTTTTAGTAACATTATCGACCAGGTCATTACTATTGAGCTCCTCATTGCTTAACTTTTTAACAACAGTGTAGCTTTTAAATGGTTATAAAAATACCTAATATGATGGATTCAAACAAGCCATTATTTATTTGGTGAGGTTGATTATTTAGCAAATGCTTTTACTAAACAATTCTTATAAGACAGATCTTATGATTCTTCTTACTTGATTTTTTATAATTAATGGTTTTCAAGTATATTTACAATTGTATGAGTTAAAAAAATAAGAAACAAATATACCAATCGGGTTATATTGAAAAAATATTGCATTATAGTTGCGGGAGGAAAAGGATCGAGAATGGGCTCTGAAGTTCCCAAGCAATTTCTGTTGCTAAGGAACCGCCCAATGCTTATGTCGACACTCGAAGCCTTTGAAAACTATGACCCGGGCATGAAAATTATTCTGGTATTACCTTCTGATCAGATTGAGGAGTGGAGGGAACTTTGCCATAAGTATTCTTACGAAGACCCTTCAACTGTTGTTCGGGGAGGAGAAACCAGGTTCCGTTCAGTTAAAAACGGGCTTCATGTCATTGATGAATCGGGACTTGTAGCCGTTCATGATGGAGTAAGGCCTTTGGTTACAGCAGAGCTTATTGAAAGCTGTTTTCAGGTGGCAGAAACTGAAGGAAATGCTGTTCCCTGTATTTCAATACCGGAATCAGTGAGGGAAATAGATGGAAAAAAGAACCGGGGGACAGACCGCTCAAAATTGGTGCTTATACAAACCCCACAAGTGTTTCAGACCGAGTTGTTGAAAGATGCATTTAAGCAACCGTGGCTGAAGTCGTTTACCGATGAAGCTACTATGATAGAAAATATGGAAATACCTG
>JAUWMO010000367.1 GCA_030613125.1 Bacteroidota bacterium
ATTTTTGTCGATTTCTCCCAAAAGATATCCTTTAACCCCAATAAACATCATTAAATGCTCAATAAATCCATGATGTGAAAACCTAAATAAAAATAAGGTATTTATTAAAAAATAGTTTGTAAAGAATCAAATATGCCTTCTGAGATACAAGCCAAATTTCTGCGCGTCATCCAGGAGGGAGAGATTCGTCCTCTGGGCTCCACGCAAACGAAAAAAGTAGATGTTCGTATTGTCGCAGCTGCCAGTGAGAATTTACGTGGTCATTGGAATCAATCCTCTGCTGCGAGTGAGTTGGCTGTGCATGAAAAGACTGTCCGCAATAAAATGAAAAAGTATCACATCAAAAAACCGTAAGGAATTCGGACTAATAGCCGACATAACTCGGCCTTTTCTCCGAATATTAAAAAGACCTCCGTTTTCTAAACTCTTTTAACAAATCTCTTAATTACCTTTATAACAGGCGCTTAAGCAGGTTTATGAAACACCTGGGCACCTTTTAAATTTCCTGGCATTTTTTTTGACTAATTACAAAGCAGAGAAGATTAAGTAGTAATATAATAAAGAAAGGAGGATTAAGAAAATGAAAAAAAGTGAATTCGTAACAATGATTATTTTTTTGTTCGTAACCGCCGCTTTGATTGGCTGTTCAAAAGATTCAACAGTTGAGCCAAAAGAAAAAGACCCAATTGATGAAAACAATGTTAGCGGAACATGGACTCTGGCTAATTCTCCGTATCAAATAAATGAAGAGATAACAATTCCTGACGGTAAAACGCTGACAATCGAACCGGGAGTTGAAGTAATTTTTAATGGTCATTACAAATTTTATGTGAAGGGAAGGCTGTTGGCACTTGGGACAAAACAGGATATGATTATATTTACGGCTACAGCTGAAGGATGGCATGGAATAAAATTGGTAAATATTTCCGGCTCAAACGATAGTACGATTTTTGAATATTGCACGTTTCAATACGGGAAAGCAAATACCGGTAGTGGGCGATTGAATAGATGCGGAGGAGCCATCAATACGAACGTAAATAAACTTAGAATTTCACATTGTCTTTTCCAGAATAACATGACTTATTCTACCAGTCGAAAAGAGAGTGCGGGCGGAGCAATTGCTATTGGAGGAGGAGACCCGGTAATTGAATATTGTGAATTTAGAGAGAACGAAAGCGTATATGGCGCAGCTATGATAATTTCTGGTAACTCAAACAATCCTCTCATCCGCAATAATCATTTCCATAATAATTATGGCCACGGGACAATAAATATTGATGCTGGTGCATCTCCAATACTTGTAAACAATTTAATAGAATACAACTACACTGATGGTCATGGTAATATACATATTGCTGCCGCTAACGGGAGGGTTGTAATGATAAACAACACTATTGTATACAATACATGCGACGGTGAAGGAGGTGCGGTATTTGTAAAGAATGGTTTAGCTAATGGTTTAGAACTTTTGTTTATCAACAACATCATATATGGAAATGAGCCGGCTCAATTTAATCTTTTAGAACCAGCAGCGATTGATTTTATTAATTGCCTGATTGAAGGTGGCAAGAACGGGTTTACAGGATCAACTTTATCCGGCACCTATCAAAATTGTATAGATTCAAATCCGTTATTTGTAAGTTCAAATGATTTTCATTTACAAAATACTTCGCCCTGCATAGGTATAGGTGCGATGATATATGAAGGTCACAACGCACCGACTTTCGATTTGGAGGGTAATCTCCGTCCCAATCCGGCTGGTTCAAATCCGGATATAGGCTCTTATGAGAATTCTTTGGCTGATCCCAATTGATAAAAACATTTACTGGAAGGAAAAAGCAATAAAGGGACATAATATGAAAAGAATATAGATAGGGTCGCTTCATCAGTCCCTTTACCTCGTTCAGGACAAGCCTCTCTTCATTCACTTCGTAAACCCCTGATTCCATAGGTTTCATAATACCACCCCGCCCAATAACGGCAGTGATTTCATCCATCTTCATGTCTTTCTTTGCCAGCTCATTTGAAATAAGATCTTTTCTAAATGTAAACTGATCAATGACCCTTTTAAACTGAAATAGATCTTCGGGAGAATGGCGAATAGACTTTAAAAACCGTGGTTTGGTATTCCGGTAAACCGCAATTTTAGTCAATCTTAGAAAACCACCTTCTTAGAGGGTGGATTATTACTATATCAGGTGTCAAAGGTAGAGAATTTTTGAATGGATAAAGCTATTGAGATTTATGTTGCTAAAAGAAAATCTAAGCCTAAAGCAGGGTAGGCTCACCTACATTATCACCTACGCTATCTCCTAAGCTTTGCTACGGAGATCAAAGAAAGCTTCGGTGATCACAGGAAATTTCGGTGAGACTTACTCAAAAGTTATTTAGATTGAGTTACCAGACCGCAATAATCTTGTGAAATATAATAATTTATGTGATAATGGGTAGCAGGAAAGTTTTTATATAGTAAAGCATTTTTAAGTTATCTTTGCCACAAAAATTTATCTTATGCTTACATACGATCAGTTAAATTTTTCCACAATTATTCCGGATATTGTTTCAAAATATGCCCATAATAAGGCATTAGGTTTTGTTGATGAGGAACCCATGACCTATGCCCAAATGGGAAGGCGTATTACTGCTGTCAAGGCATTTCTTGAAGCAATAGAGATTAAACCGGGTGACAGAGTTGTCATTTTTAGTCAAAACATGCCTAACTGGGGGATTGTGTATTTTGCCTTGCAGTGTATGGGTGCAGTGGCCGTTCCGGTACTCCCTGATTTTAATACTCATGAATTACAGAATGTATTGCAACATTCCGAGGCGAAAATTATTTTTATTTCTGAAAGCCTTGAATATAAACTTACCAATATAAAGAAAGCTTTTGTTGAAACGATTGTGCGTATCGATAATTTTGAGATTATAGAAGGAAAAAAGCAGAGCATTGTTTTTAATGAAGATGCAAAATGTACCAGTTCATACAGTTCCGGGGAAGATGAGTTAGCTATA
>JAUWMO010000037.1 GCA_030613125.1 Bacteroidota bacterium
AAAGTAAGGGTAAATTCACCGGTACCAATAAATTGTTTATGCTGCCAACCTTCCAAATCATTATAAACAGCAAGTTTTGGGTAGAATTGTGCAATTACATACAGGTAATTGTCATTTTCTTCAAAGTATTCCATTCCTGAACGGCCGTAATCTTTAGCTCTGTCATTGACATTGTACCACCATTTGATCTTGAAAACAAAAGAAGATCCTGGTTTTAGAGGTTGTGACAGATCAATCCTCATCATCGTATAATTCACAACGTATTGAAGATCGTTACCATTTTCATCCTGCACATAATCCAGTTTAAATCCTCCATCATAACTATTGTTGAAATATCTTTTGATATGTTTTAATAAATGGATTGCAAGTTAATTAAAGTAATTCTAAATAACGTTTTGTAATGATGATTTTTTTTAATTTTGAAGTATGAAAGGAAAAAAACTCCCTGAAGCAGATTCCATTTTATTCTGATCTGAATAATTTACCTGTAATAATATATTAAAAATAATTTCCAGCAAACTATTTCTGATATTTTTATAATCTTTGTAATGAAAAAAAAATAATTGAAATTAATGAAAATAAAGACTGCTAATATTAGGGTTGAAAGAGAGATTGTGCATTTTAATCCAGATGATTCAAGGGTTGTAACTAGATTTTTCACCCCGGGAGATAATAAAAAAAGAATCGAGGGAATAATAGAAAGAATTCTTTCATTACCTGAAAAAGAAATTAAACATATCCTTGCCCAAACCATTGAAAATTTTTCAAACAGACATTTAGATATAAAAAGGATATTTAAAGATAACTTTGATCGCATAAATACAAATGATGATTACTCATTTCTTTCTCTTGATAAGAAATTGTTAATAGGCTCATATTTCACACGGGAATATTCAATTGAATCAGCAGCCCTATTCAACCCGTCAATAGTTGCACATCCTGATCAAAGTATATTAGAAAAAGGAAGGTTAAGGGTAATTATTAGTTTCAGGGCTGTTGGAGAGGGACATATTTCATCAATTGTTTTTCGTAAAGGATCAATTGATGAAGATGGAAATCTAATAATAGATACTAAAAGCGACTTAGTTGAAAAAGGAAAAATTACAAGCAATACGATTTATAATAAGCAAGACTTTATCCTCAAATTAAAAGAAATAAATAGCTTTGAAATAGTTAAGGAAATTATTAATAATTTATTAGACAAATTCTCACACAATGAATTAGTTAATAGTATTGAGAGGTTTAAGCATAATATTGGAGATAAAATAACAGAATTTCATAATAATGCAATTGATTCATTAATATGGCTTGCAGATTCAACTTATGAAATTAATTTTAAAATAGAATCAAGCCTGTCAGGCCGGATTATTTTCCCAACAGCAAAAACCAGGTTAAGAGGGTTAGAAGATGCTCGTTTTGTTGCATTCAAGGATAATGGAACAGTTAAGTATTATGCCACATTTACAGCATTTAACGGGCAATTGACCTTACCCCAGTTGATTGAAACCAGGGATTTTATACATTTTAAGATTTCCTCTTTTATTGGTAAAGGGTCACAGAATAAAGGAATAGCATTATTTCCTGAAAAAATAAATGGGAAATATGCTGTTATTTCACGAAATGATAATGAAAACCTGTTTATTATGTTTTCAGATAATATTTATTATTGGGAAAAACCAAAATTACTTAAAACACCCACTTTTTACTGGGAGTTTTTCCAAATTGGAAATTGTGGGTCACCAATTAAAACGAAAGATGGATGGTTATTGCTTACCCATGGAGTTGGTCCAGTAAGAACATATTGTATAGGGGCGGTTTTACTTAGTTTAGACGATCCATCAAAAGTTATTGGCGCTATTAAAGAACCTATCTTGGTGCCGATTGAAAAAGAAAGAAATGGATATGTGCCTAACGTGGCTTATTCTTGTGGCGCTATAATTCATAATGATAAATTAATTTTACCGTTTGCTATGTCCGATAGTTATTCGGGTATTGCAAAAATTGATATTAATGACATCCTGGATGAAATGTCTCCAATAAAAAATTAGAATTTCGATATATTGTTATCTATTAGTCTTATTTTTCAGGAATATAGAAATATTCTGCTTCTCCATAAGGAACATTAATTACTTGCTCATAAACTAATAAGTGCTTTTTAGCTATTTCAGACCAAAATAAATCTTTATTATACACCTTAATATTATTTTTTAATTTTAATTCGAGTTTTTTGTCTGTTAGAATATTATTAATATGTCTAATGTAATCTTTGTCATTATATGCAGTTAATCCACCGCCACTTCTCTCATTCCATAATTTAAAACTTAATAAATCAGACGTAACTGCAGGTATATTAAATGCCGATGATTGGGCCAGTATTCCACTTTGAGCGCCTTTTTCATAAGGTAAGACTATTACATCGGCTGCACTTATTATAATATCAAATGTATTCTGCGGAAATTGTCCCCTTAAAATATGTATATTTTTTTTAACAGGCGAATTATTAATAAGATTAAAAAAATACTCTTGGTAATCTGAATATTCCAATCCCCTCATTTTGCCTGCAACTAATAGAACAGCATTTTCTATTTTCTTAACAACCTCAGGAAATAGTTTTATAATTTTATCAAAACGCTTTGTTGGCCGGAAATAACCTGCTAATAATATTACCTTCTTATTTTTAATGTTTAATAACTCTTTAGCTTCTGGATGATGATTACAATTTCTCACACCATGGGCAATTACAAATATTTTATCATTAAAGCCAAAATTTTTAATTATTACATTTTTTTGAAATTCCTCATGTACAATAATCGCAGAACTGTTTTTTATTATATTTTCTAATATAATATGTTCACTTCTTCCAGCATTTTCATTTATAGTGTGTAAAGTAGTAACAACTGGCACATCTGCAATTTTACACCTGAGAATAAAATCAATAATCTGAATTCCATGTTCAGAACCATATAAGCCAAATTCGTGTTGAATATGAATAACATCAGGCGTTAATTTTGAAGCTATATGAAATATTTTATTTGAAATATCACTATCACTAGGTGAAAAAACAGGGAATACCTTTTCACCTGACGCCCCAACCTGGCTTATAACAAGAACTTCTTTTTTACATTCTTTTACTGCATTAGATAAAAATTGTGTATACGTTGCTATACCACATTCAGTTGGAGGATAAGTAGAAATATAGCATATTCTCATAATTAAAAATTTTAATAAAATATTAAAACAAAAATAATAATATATATTCTAAATTATTCAGAATTGATTAAGCCTAACAAGTCATTAATTGTTGTAATAGCTAAGCAAACAGACTCATCACATACACCGTAATATATAAAAACCCTGTTATCGGGCATAACTACCAAACCATTTGAAAAAATAACATTATTAAAGAATCCTTTTTTTTCATATAATTCTTTTGGTTGTAAAACCGGGTACTTGCCTATTTTAATGATTTTTGAAGGATTTTCAAAATCAAGTAAGAACAAACGTAATGTATATACACTATTATCTCCTTTCCCATGATATATAATAAGCCATCCATCCTTTGTTTTTATAGGCGGTGGCCCGCCTCCAATTTTTTGGCTTTCAAACGCTGATCCATCAGGCCTTAGCAAGCATTTGTGATTTCCCCAATGAATCAAGTCAGGTGATTCGGAATACCATATTGAAGGCAACCCAAAACCTTTATTATCAGGCCTGTGAAGCGCAATGTATTTTCCTTTTACTTTTTCTTCAAATATAACAACATCCTTATTCAATGGTGGAAATATTATTCCTTTACGTTCAATAGTTTTAAAATCTTTCGTTTCGGCCAACATAGTAACATAACCATCACCTGAAACAGCAGTATAGTTAATATAGTATGTGTTGCCTATTTTTGATATACGAGCATCTTCCACTCCAAAACCTTCACTTTCCATATTTGGGAAAATAAAAGGTTTGGCATCAATAGTGAAATTTATTCCATCTGTACTTCTGGCTATCCGAATATGGCTAATTGATGAAAGATAATCCCTGCCATTATAAAAAATGCCACGAGAATCTTTTGGGGTTACATTTGGATCAGTACTAGATATTTCTAATATTTTTGGTTCTCCTTTCCCATTATTGAATTCATAATAAGGAATTGTATAAAATCCTTTTTTAATTAAGCAATTTTCGGCAACCCGTAAAAGAAGTATTACCTGTTCATTAAAAATCGTAGCCCCAGGATTAAATGTCCCTAAAACATTGTAGCCTTCCAATGATGGTTTAATCATGGAAGGTTTAATAATTGGATTTAATTCATGTCTTTTTAACATTATAAATTTTTTTATTTTCCCTTTGCTTATTCTTTAACTTTAACTTTAACCGGACACTACTGATTTATAATAACAATCCTGGTAAGTTTATTCCGCTTAGAAATTCAGGGACACACCCAGTGAGGGCCCCTTGATATTATAAATAATATGTGTCCTGATGTTTTCAGAGGGGAAAGTTGCCCTTACATCAAATACCTGATAACCAGCATCTAACCCTAACCAGCGTGTAGGTTTAAAGGAAAACACCAGATGCATGTCATGAATCGCACCACTATAGTTCTCAGTATTAAAGAACAGCAGACCAATACCACCTTTGAAGGTGAGCCAGGGAGTAATTCTGAATGAGCCCAATAATCCAAAGTTGGGTAATGGAGCTACAAATTCAACTTTATCATCCAAATCAATAATATTTGAGCGTACACCGGTTTTGATTTTCATAAAATATATATTAATATATGCCGCTAAAAAGGCATCAGGATCCTTTAAAATAGAAAAAAGATATCCGGCACTAAAAATATAAGTGTTAAAAAATCCACTGATATACGAACCTGCAGGGATGGTATCATCTAAAAACACAATTTCTTTTGCTGTTTCTATAGAACTTTCCCTTTTTAAGCCATAATAACTGGCGAAGATCCCGCTTCTGGGAGTAATACGATATAAAAAAGATCCGGAGGCCAAATACATTGAACTCTGCAGGCCAAGGTTTTTTTCCAGATCAATTTTTGCGCTGAGAATATAATTCTTTGCCTCAAACCTGATACTGGTCTCAACTGATGCAAAAATACCGGCATATGCGATTTGAACAGGTTGATCTATTTTTTCTCTCTCTTTTTTTTCCTTTCCTTTTTTCTCTTGCGGATGTAAGCTTAAATTATTGTTTAATAAAGTGTCTTGTTGAGCAATTAAAAGAAATGAATAAGAGAAAATAAACAGAACCGACAATAATATTTTAATTTTCAGTTTTTTTATCATGTCTTTTTATTTTTACTATCAGTGTTTAAAAATAGTAAAATATGATCTGAATAAGAAAGTTATTCATTTGCAAAGTTTCTGCTATTTTAGGTGGTGTACAGGTTTGTTTTCCTTTTATTAAATTGTTTGTACTGTAAACTCAGGCTAAAAATAATCTAAAGTTTATGAAAACACCTATTTCTGATTCTATTTTGGAATGTTAGCATAAGAAATTACATAACACCTACATAACAGAGTTTATTGTTTTCCCTCATCAAGTTCATCCAACAACACTTCCACCGCCTTCTCAAGTTGCTGATCCCGGTCAGTTATAACAACCTCATATTCATTAGGCACTAAATAATCAGGTTCAAGTTGCTGGTTCTCCAGATATTCTCCTTTCATGTCTTTGGTTCCTACCTGCGGGATCCCAAAATAAAGACTCCGGTCCTGCAGGGTTTCCCACCAGACGGCTGTCATGGTACCAGGTACCGGCATACCAACTATTTTCCCGATATTTAAGGCCCTGTATGCATATGGGAAAGCATGTGCATCTGAATAGTTACTTTCACTTACCAGTACAATAGATGGTTTATCCCATTTGGCAATTGGCTCTGAACCAAAATAGCGACCACCTGGATAATAATCAGCATACCTTTGACCATTTAAAAGAGTGGCTAAGTCGTCATGCAGCCAGCCTCCACCATTAAATCGTGTGTCCACAATAATGGCTTCTTTTTCATGGTTCCGGCCAAGTATTTCTGAATAGGCTACCCGGAAACTTGCTGAATTCATACTGCGAACATGAATATAACCTAAACGTCCATTAGACAATTTTTCAGTTTCTGCACGTCGGTTTTTCACCCAGCGTTCATATAGTAACTGATACTCCTGGCCTATACTAATGGGCTTTATTGTTTCTTCCCAATGTGTGTTTGATGAAGGATCATATAAAGAGAGCAGTGTAGGCTTTCCTGCCTTATGGTTCAACATTTTAAAGTAATTTTTTCCCGTTGCAATAACCTCACCATCAATTTTTTCAATAATAGTGCCCATTTTGATCTTTGAACCTTCCTGGATCAGTGGACCTTTATCAAATATCTCCACAATCTTTAAACCATTTCCTGTAAACTTATCATCAAACAAGGCTCCCAGTTTTGCAGTCTGATCACCATGCGGATCGGAAAACCGATATCCCGATCCGGTGTGTGACCCATTAAGTTCACCAAGCATTTCACTGAGCATTTCGGCAAAGTCGAAATTGTTGTTAATGTGAGGCAGGAATTTTATGTATTCGGCCTTATAAAAATCCCAATCAACTCCGTGTAAATCGGGATTGTACCATTTCTTTTTTACCTGTCGCCATACATGTTCGAACATATATTCGCGTTCCAGCGTCTTATTGAGATTCATCTCAGCATTATAACTGACAGGTTTCTTTTTGTGGTCATCTATGCCAATTTTTACAATATTCCCACCAGAAAAAACGTACAAATTTTTAAAAGCAGTATCAACCTGCATATATCCCCCTCTTCCTTCAAGCTTCAGGACAAGTTTGGTTTCATTCTTTTTTAAATCATGCATCCAGAGATCATGACCTTTTTCGAATTTGCTAAGGTAATAGAGTTTATCAGCTTCCGGTGACAGGATTGCATAAGCCAGATCGGATGAATGGATAGTTAAACGGGCAGTACGGTCTTCGATTTTATCCAGTTCAATGACTAAAGGTTTATCTTTTTTTGTTTCCGATGTTTTTTCTTTGCTTTTTTTCTTTGTAGGTTCTTTATCTTTCTTCTTTTCTTTTTCTTTCTCTTTCTCGTTTTCTTTCAATACTTCAAACTCTTCTTTGGATAATTTAAAACGGTCGAAGGCTTTTTTATTGAAGAACATGGCGTATGCATCATAATGGGCTCCCCAGCTACCATGACTACGCAATCCGTTCCGATCAGTAAACCATAGTAAAGCATTCCCTTTCATCATCCATTGTGGGCCGTTATCACTATAACCACTTTTAGTCAGATTAATAACCTCACCAGATCCATCTGATTTAATAAGTCCTACCTCATTAATTATCCAGTTGTTTGGTGTGTATGAAACAAGGAACCATTTACCATCAGGAGACCATTGGTACCATTGATCCCCATCAGAATAGGAATAATTGTATTTCCCTTCAAGTATGGTCCGGGTTTTTTTAGATTCCAGATTAATAACCTTTAGGGTTGTACGTTCTTCAAGATAGGCTATCTCTTTTCCATCAGGTGAAAAACGGGGCTGAAAAGTCTCCTGTGGGACTTCCAGTACGACCTCCTCTTTAAGTACCGTAGCCGTTGTAAAGTATTTTTCTTCTTTCCGTTCAATTTTACTGGTATAAAGGTTCCAACTACCATTCCTTTCTGATGCGTACACCAGAGTTCTTTCGTCGGGGCCAAAACTGACTGATCGTTCCTGTTCAGGAGTATTTGTAATCCTTTTGGTAGTTCCATAGTCAGTCGAAGTAACAAATACTTCACCTCGTACAATAAAAGCAATTTCCTTCCCATTGGGAGAAAGGTCCATTTCACTGGCTCCAGAATTCAACTTCATGAATTCAACATCAGAGCTCTCAAAATCAAGGTTGATAGCAATATTCACTTTCTCCGGATCTGCATCAGATCTCTGTGTGTAGATCTCTCCATTGAAACTATAACATAACAGATTATTATCAGCAATGCTTAAAAATCTAACAGGATGCTTTTCAAAACCTGAAACCTGGGTCACCTGATCAGGAGCTGATAAATTAATCTTGCAGACATTAAAAGATCCAAATTGTTCACTCAGGTAAAAGATTTCATTTTGATCAGAACCGAAAACCGGAGAACGGTCCTCACCTTTAAAGCTCGTGAGTTTAACATGATTTCCTGTTGCTACATCATACATCCATATATCCCTGGTTACAGAGGATTTATGGTGTTTTCTCCAGATATTTTCATAACCTTTTCGGTCCATGTATATAATTTTTGTGCCTGATTTATTGTATATGGCATCTTCTGCAGGAGTACTCAATACTTGTTTTACCCGTTCCCCATTTACTGGAACACTATATAATTCTGATAAAACTCCGGAGGGAAATTGTACATTGTTCGGGTTATCATAGATGGTGGCACTATACAGTATATTTTCCCCGTCTGGTGTAAACGAATTAGGTGTTTCTCCTCCTGAAAAGAATGTTAATTTTTTTGCTTCACCTCCTGCTGAAGGAATTAGAAAAATATCAAAATTTCCATATCTGTTTGATGCGAAAGCGATGCTTTTTCCATCAGGAGACCAAACAGGTTTATAATCATATGCTTTGTGGATTGTAAGAGGAATGGCAATTCCGCCATTGGAAGAAACTTTATAGAGATCTCCTTTATAAGAGAAAACAATAGTATTTCCATCCGGAGAAATAGCAGGGTATCTCATCCACAAGGGCTGAGCATTTTCTTTGAAAAAGATTAAAAGTAACAAAACAGTGAAAATTAATCTGTAAATTTTCATAAGTATAGAATTATGGATTAGTGATGTGAAAAAAATTGTCGCCTAATTTATGAATAATAATATTATTTAAAAGCAATGAAGAAAAATCATCCTGTTTTGCAAATGGTTTGACGGGAAAATTGAAATATGGCATGACCTTTTTTGTCCGTCCCTGTGATGCAGGGTAAAATTAAAAGTATTTTATAATTTTGGAGTGTAATTTAATATATGTAATAAACAAAGTATAATAATATGTCAGGTCATAGCAAATGGTCTTCAATAAAGAGGAAAAAAGGAACTGCTGATGCCAGGCGTTCTAAAATTTTTTCCAAAATTGTGAAAGAAATCCAGATAGCTGTTAAGGAAAGTGGTCCTGATCCTGAATCGAATCCTCGTCTAAGACTTGCTATCCAGAATGCTAAAGGGGCCAATATGCCGAAGGATAATAT
Source organism: Bacteroidota bacterium (assembly GCA_030613125.1). Lineage (GTDB taxonomy): Bacteria > Bacteroidota > Bacteroidia > Bacteroidales > VadinHA17 > JAUWMO01. Next base: position 9,215 of record JAUWMO010000037.1, read on the forward strand.
ATCACGGGCCATCAATAAAGCCTCAAGTGAAGGGGCTAGTTATCAGGAAGTTAGTTTTGAAGGGTATGGCCCTGGCGGCATTGCTGTATTTATTGAGTGTCTGACTGATAATAATAACCGAACCGTTAGTACAATCAGATCTATATTTGCAAAAAAAGGAGGTAATCTGGGAACTAACGGATCATTGAGTTTTCTTTTTGACCGTAAAGGGGTATTCACTATTCCTAAGGGTGATATTGACCCGGATGAGTTTGAACTTGAAATAATTGATGCCGGTGCTGAAGAAATTGAAGATGAAAATGAATTTTTTGTAATCACTACAGCTCTTGAAGATTTTGGAAATGTTCAGAAGAAGTTGGAAAAGTTAAATGTTCAGGCAGAGAATGCCGAATTGCAGCGAATTCCAAATAACACAACTGAATTGGATACCGAAACTGCCCTAAAATTCCTAAAAATGGTTGAAACATTTGAAGATGATGATGATGTACAGAATGTCTATCATAATCTGGAGATGACAGACGAGTTAATAAAAATTCTTGAAAACGAGTAAGTTTTTATCCGATTGTGAGGATGGATTTTATGGCAGCAAAAGTTTTAGCTTGAAAATTATCTATTTTAGGTTTTTATATATAATGAAAAAATTCATAAATATTCAATTTGTTCTTATTGGAATTATTGTAATTTCAGTAATCAGTTGTTCTGGCTTTAAAAGCATGGTTGTGGGTGAAGTACAGGAGATAAAATTCACTCATTTTATTGATGGAAAATTGGGATTAAAAGTTTATATACCTATAGATAATCCATCTAATATGAACCTGAAGGTTACAGATGTTAATCTGAAAATAGCACTAAACAATATTCCCGTGGGAAAGATCACGAACTATGATAAAGTTTTAATTAAAAAGCGGTCAGAAGATGTATATGCCTTTCCTCTGGATGTGGAACTGGAAAGTTTATCAAAAGGGGTACAGGTTTTACTTATGTTGACAGGCAAAGGGAAAGCAAATCTTGAGGTAAACGGGCATTTAAAAGGTAAATTTCTGTTAACAAAAGTAACTATTCCGGTGTATTCGAAAAGTGAAGTGAAAATATATTGAATATATGAATGGAGCAAGAGAATATAATTATTAGTTATCTTTCTTAAATTGAGTATAAATTTTTACTATTTTTATCATTGAACAAAATCATTATCCAAAATCATGGCCATGAAAAATATCCTAGTTCCTGTCGATTTTTCAAAAGATTCCATCAATGCTCTTGAACATGCTATTGTTATTGCAAATAAAGTCAAAGCCAGTTTGAGGGTTATTCATGTCAGAAAAGATAAGAATTACGATGAACCTTTTATAATTCATGCAAAAGAAAAAGAATACGGAAAGACGGTCCGGGAATTTTGTAAAGATATTATTAAAGAGTACCAACCGAAATATAAAGGAGGTGGCAACTTTGATTATTTGGTACGGGTTGGAAAAATTTATAAGGTAATTACTGATCAGGCTAAATTAGACAAGTCTTTTCTTATTATGATGGGAACTCATGGTGTATCTGGCTTTGAAGAACTATGGCTGGGAAGTAACTCATACCGGGTAGTAGGTAAAGCTCCGTGTCCTGTAATTACTGTCAGGCATGGTTTTAAGAGAAAAAAAATATCGAAAATTATATTACCGATTGATGCACACAGGGAAACAAGGATAAAAGTGCCATTCACCGCTGAACTTGCAGCAGCATTTGGGGCTGAAGTACATGTTATATCTGTTAGAACAACTAACAAAGCCGAAATAGTTAAACGGCTCAAAAATTATGTTACTCAAACATCCGAGTACCTTGTGAAAAGGGATATCAAAGTTGTTAAGGATGACGTTAAAGGAAGCGGTATTGCTGATATCACTTACACTTATGGTGTTCATGTTGGTGCAGAACTTGTTTCCATAGTCAGTAACCAGCGAGGGACTCCGGTAAATATGACTATTAGCACCACTGCACAACAAATGGTTAACCATTCGCCAATACCGGTATTAAGTATACATCCTGATTACATTAAATAACTGATGTGCCGATCACTTTTTTTGATGTTATTGATTTTAACTTCTGTACTACCTGTTTATTCTCAGGAAGACAGATATAATGGAACGGATTCAAAGATCGGTGATCGTGGAATGTACCAACATGAAGGTACTTTTAATCTGTATCAGGATGAAAGACTGGATTTAATGTTAAGCAGGTTCATAAACTTGAACCATGCTGGAAACGGTATGCCGGGATACCGGATCCAGATATTTTTTGGTTCCGGACGGTCGGCCAGAGAAAGTGCCTTTGAAGCAAAAGCCAAATTTATTTCAGACTTTCCTGATGTGCCCGCCTATGTTGAATACCAAACACCTTATCATAAAGTTAGAGTGGGAGATTTCAGAACAAAACAGGAAGCTTATGCCCTTTTCCAGAAACTGCGAAACAAGTTTCCAAATGCATATATTACACCACTAACTACAATTAATTTACCACCACTAAATGGTGATTCCTGATTTTTTCAGCACAAATATCCAGGCAGGTATATTCTTATTGGCTGAATCACGGATTTGTTTTAAGAACATAGTTTCACAAATTGATTAAAAAAATTTTTAATTTTCAGGTTTCATAAATAATTAGTTAATAGTCGGCAGTCGGCAGTCAACAAAAAAGCAAATAACAATCAAACAATTATAACACAATGGAAACTGGATTTAGAAATTTAACTGTGAATATATACCAAAAGAAATTTTTGATGATTTCAATAAACGATCAGAAGAAATCGGACGATTACTTAATCACATTCCCGATAAATCGGGACTGAAAAGTATAAATAGCCCAGTCTTCAGATTGCCGACTGCCGACTGAAGATTGCCCGCCCGAACGTACCCCGTCCGAATGGCTTCAGCCGGGCGGACGTTCGGTACGGGCGGGCCGACTTAAAAATGCAAAGTATAATGAAATTAGCCATTTTCAAGCCATAAACATTGAAATCCCGATACAATAAATTATCAGATGATTGATTATTTTTGTTTACCGTGTTAGAAAATAATCTGTTTCCTTATGAGTGACTCTATTAAACATGAATGTGGTATTGCCCTGGTAAGGTTACTTAAACCTCTTGAGTATTACAAAGTTAAGTATGGGTCCTGGATGTATGGATTGCAAAAATTGTATCTTCTTATGGAGAAACAGCATAATCGGGGGCAGGACGGAGCCGGAGCAGTTTGTTTGAAGATTGGACTTGGTGCTGGTAAAAAATATATACACAGACATCGTTCGAATAAATCAAATCCGATACAGCTAATTTTTAATAAAATTAACGGGGAGTTCTCTTCTTTTTCACAGAATAATAAAGATCTGATAAATGATCCTGACTGGGCAAAAGAAAATTTACCATTTGCTGGCGAACTTTACCTTGGACATCTCAGGTATGGTACATATGGAAAACATAATATTGAGCTTGTTCATCCTGTGATGAGAGAAAATAACTGGAGATCCAGAAACCTGGTTTTAGCTGGCAATTTCAATCTTACCAACGTTGATGAATTATTCCAGATACTGATTGACGTAGGACAAAATCCAAAAGACTTTTCTGATACTGTTACTGTTCTGGAAAATGTGGGGCATTACCTTGATAATGAGAACCAAAAATTATTTGATTGTTATAAGGAACAAGGTTATAGCAACAAGGAAATCTCACCATTAATTGAAAGAAACCTTGATACATCAAAAGTTTTGAAAAATGCAAGCAGTAAATGGGATGGTGGCTATGCTATTGGTGGTTTATTAGGACACGGTGATTCTTTTATAGTACGGGATCCATGGAGTATAAGGCCAGCTTTTTATTACTATGATGATGAGATTTTTGTTGTGGCTTCTGAGCGTCCGGTCATACAAACTGTTATGAATACCTCTTATAAGGAAGTCAAAGAGGTTCCACAGGGATCTGTTGTAGTTGTAACGGCCATGGGAGAAATTTCAATTTCTGAAGTTAGGAAGCCACAGGAGAAGAAAGCATGTTCGTTTGAACGAATTTATTTTTCAAGGGGAAGTGATAAGGATATTTACCGGGAAAGAAAAAAACTGGGACAATTTCTTGTAAATGACATTTTAAGAACGGTAGACCATGATCTTGAAAATACTGTATTCTCCTTCATTCCAAATACTGCAGAAACTGCATTTTACGGGATGATAAAAGGGATGGAAGATTATATGAATGATTTGAAGATCAGGAAAATAAAGGAAATGAAAAGTTCGGTTTCACGAAATGAGCTAGATAAAATCATTCATTTGCGGCTCAGGGTAGAAAAAATAGCGGTGAAAGATGTAAAATTAAGAACGTTTATTGCCCAGGATCAGGGAAGGGAAGATCTGGTTGGACACGTTTATGATATTACTTATGGTACAGTTCGGGAAGGTACAGATAATCTTGTTATTATTGATGATTCAATTGTAAGGGGAACCACTCTTAAAATGAGTATAATTAAAATACTTGACAGATTGAATCCAAAAAAAATAATTATCGTTTCTTCTTCACCTCAAATAAGGTATCCCGATTGTTATGGAATTGATATGGCAAAACTGACTGATTTTATAGCATTTAAAGCTGCTATAAGCCTCCTGAAAAAGAATGGGAAAGAGAACCTTATCAATACAGTTTATCAAAAATCCAAACTGCAGGAAAAATTACCCAAAGAAGAAATAGTAAACTATGTTAAAGGAATTTATGAACCTTTTACTACTGACGAAATTTCTAATGAGATTGCATGTTTACTTAAAACAAATGATATTAGGGCCGAACTGGAAATTGTATACCAGACTATTGAGAATTTACATAAGGCCTGCCCTGAAAACCTTGGAGACTGGTATTTTACTGGCGATTATCCCACTCCTGGTGGAAACAAGGTTGTAAATACTTCATTTATTAATTTTATTGAGGGTAGAAATCAAAGAGCTTATTAACTTCTGAGTTTCGCAATGGGACACTCAAAGTTGCAAAACTAAAAACCATAAATCGCTATCAGACTGTTTATTAAGAGGGTTAATAATCTATTTTTCAAGAAGTGCGGAAAACAGGAAAAGGATTACTTTATTCTGTAGGTATTTCGTAATCTTCGCGATAAGAGGCAAGATGACGGTTGATCTTTGAAACATACATATCTTTGAGAGTTATCATAATTCCTGTTTCCTCAACATCTCCAAAATGGTGATTAATCACTGTTCCAAAGGTTTTCATAGTGGGAGACAGGTTCATGTAAGCATTGATCAAAGGGGGAATGTTTTCTCCCATGTTTCTAACTTTTTGGGATAAGATCCTGTAATCTTTCTTATGGTTCTTTCCAATAAAGATTGAATCCAGCTTTTCTTTATCCAGGTCAAGCTGTAAAGGCTCAAATGGAATGAGAAGATTCTCATGATCTCCAAAATGTTTGTGCAGGAAATAAAGGATCATATCTCTGGCTTCCCGGTTAAAGTGCGGATACATAGTAACTTTACCAAAAAAAAACCGGATATTCGGATTGTTGATCACCAAAGCTCCCAGCCCGTCCCAAAGATTATCAAGTGCAAATAATCCTTTCCGTGAAGTTCCGGTTGATTGATAAGCCGGTGGAACAAATGACCTGCCGAGTTCCATTAAATGAGGTAAATATCTGTTTATAAACTTTGGTGAAAATTTAAATAGTTGTGAAGTGGCCAACTTAGGGTAATCATTGCAATCTTTAATAGCTTTCTTACAAAAATAAAACCTGTATCCTCCAAGAATTTCTTTGTCACGGGGACTCCATACAAAGAGTTGCTGATATGCATCCTCCATGGTGTCGAATTCATCGAGATCGCAATCTTTTCCGGTACCTCCACCGGCATTTCTGAAAGTTAGTTCGCGTAACCTGCCTATTTCTCTGAGAATTAATGGAGTTTCATGATATGTGGTAAGATAAACCTTGTTTCCTCCATAGTTAGTTTCTCTTAAAAAAGAAGCATGCTTAATCTCTTTTTCAAGATCTTCTTTTGGAACCGGAGGAATAATTTCTAGCATAACAGAGAATTTGACTAATATCAAAAATACAAATAAATTAAAGAAAACAGGAATATAATCAACATACTTACATATTATGAACTAAATTCCGAAGCCTGTCAGACCATTCCTGTGTTGATAATCCTGAATTTGAAAGTGTCTGAAAAGAAATTGGTTTTCCATATGTCATAGTCAGACTTTCCCCTTTTTGCTTAAACATCTCATCAGGCAGGTAAACCATTTCAAAATTGGATTTAATTCCAATAAACTCACGAAAATTTGCCAGATTATAAAAGAAATTTGAATTCCTTCCGGAGAAATGAACAGGAATAATATCCCTTTTATGCTTGATGGCTTTTGTAACAAAATTTTTTTTCCATTCAAGATCCTTTATTTCCCCTTTCTGTTTTCTGGAACATAATCCTGCCGGGAAATAAAGGATTTGTACATCTGAGGCATATGCTTCTTCAATCAGCTTTGCAGATTCTTTAGCTTGTACGCCGTGTTTATTTATAGGTAAAAAAATATTATTCAGATTTTTGATGTTTAGTAAAAGATCATTTACAGGAAATTTTACATCTGGGAAAAGTTTTCCGACTTCCTGTATAAACACCAGTCCATCAAGTCCTCCGAGAGGATGGTTGGCTGCAAATATGAACCTTCCCTTATCCGGAACATTTTCTATTCCAAATACCTTATATCGAATTCCCATTATATTTAGAACATTTCTGATAAACTCAGGTCCCTCAAGATGTTCTGAGACTTTTATCACTTCATTTATCTCATCCTGATGAATTATCCTTTTTAGATATGAAATTACAAATCGGGGTAAAGCTTTCAGGAGTCTGGGATTCTTGTTTCTTATAACTTTTTCTATATCAATGAATTTCGTCGGCATTTTGAATTATTTTATATGAGCCGGTTGTGAACCCTCTGGCGGTTCAATAAGGGATCTAAAATTAAAAAAAACATCCAAACAATTGAGATACAACACTAAAAAATAAAAATTATTGACTTAAATAGTTAATTAAAAATTATCAACAAAGTGGGAAAAAATGGGTACAGGTGGTATAAAGTGGGATTTTTTATTTATTTTTACCATTTAAAAGGTTTGGAAATGAGTGCATTTATTGGGGATTTTACCTGTAAGATTGATTCAAAAGGGAGGGTGCTTCTTCCATCTGTATTTATTAAACAACTGCCGGCAAAGGGTCAGGACAGGTTTGTTATAAAAAAAGACATTTTTGAAAAGTGTCTTGTCTTGTATCCAATTGAGG
>JAUWMO010000220.1 GCA_030613125.1 Bacteroidota bacterium
GATTCCATAATTACTTATTCTAATGATTATTAATTATTTTATTCTTATTTATTATGATCATTCAGAGACTCACCCGACCTATAAGAACCTCCCCTATTGCCTTTAACAAGGACCATAAGTCCAATAAAAATAATCAGGGAAGGCCAGAAAAATTTTCGAAGGTTATAAATGTGAGTAAAATGTTCTATAGCTAGGAAAAATCCTCCAATAAATAATAATATAAGTCCGGGACTCTTGTCGGGATTTGAAACAAGGAGTATTAATCCAATGACTATCAGAAGCATTTGCCATGAAATTAGCCATGACCTTATGGCGAATGGGATCCAATGTAAATTAATTGCAATTAATACTGTTCCAATAATAATTAACAGTAATCCCAGTCCGATGCTGTTGCCTTTTCTAAAAGAATCCATAATTACCTCCTAAAAATAGTTTGTTACTAAAATGGTTTACACAAACATACAATCAAAACCATCATCAACAAAAAAGAAATCGGCGAATAGAGGACTTCTGTCGGTGAATAAACAATACCTGTTTAATATCAGTCCATTGTTGCCGGTTCACAATACAATCCATGATTAAAAGTCAACATTCAAAATTATAATAACAATAATTGTCAGTCAGTTTTAATTTTTATTTTTTATTTTTTAATTAAATTAGTAAACAATTCATCTTACATGAAACGAACATGAATAATTATATCAGGAACCTGATTGAACAGGGAGAAAATCAGCAATTGGATTTCAAGTTTGAGATAACTGACTCAAAGAAAATTGCAAGAACCCTCTCCGCCTTCTCCAATTCTGATGGAGGCAAACTCCTGATAGGGGTAAAAGATAATGGTAATATAACAGGTATTCAGTCGGAGGAAGAGTTGCACATGATAATTGGAGCTGCTGATATTTATTGCTCCCCCCCTGTTAAACCAGAACTAAAAACCTGGGAGATTAATGGTAAAATAATTCTCGAAGTAAGTGTAGAAAAAGTTAGTAACAAGCCCGTCTATGCTATGGATGATACAGGCAAATGGAGAGCATGGGTAAGAGTTAATGATGAAAACTTTATGGCAAACAGGATTCTTTTAAAAAGCTGGCAAAGGAGGAGGCGAAAAAAAGGAACACTAATCAAAATGACCAAAAATGAAAAGTTGTTATTGGATTACCTTAACAAGAATCAACAAATAAGTCTTTCAAAACTAAAAAAGCTTGCTAAAGTACGAGTGTCTCAAGCAGAATTAATGCTTGTAAATTTCCTCTCTCTCGATATAATAAATATTCATTACTCTAATAAAGGAATCTATTATACACTTAAAAATCCGGATAAAAATAACATCCTCTGAATCAAGAGTTAGTAGCATTTTTATTAGTTCCCAAAGCAAATTTAACTAGTAAATCCCTTCCTGTTCTCGTTTTTTTTTCTTACCTTTAAGGTTCGGCACTTTAATTTTGAAAATTTTTAAGTGAAATTTTAAATAATATTTGGGGAGGATTTTATGTTTCGGATTGAAGATACATTAAAATTAAATACAAACTCAAGGAGATTATTAAAGCAGATTTTGTTTGAAAATAGAGAGGTTGGCCAACTATTTTTCAGAGCACAAAATGAACAAAAACTTCAAAATGATTTAAAAATACTTGCCCTGTCTATTTTAAAGGAAAACCCGGTTGCATACAAATACTATAAGGGAACTCTTACAGGAAGAAAGGTTTATGATAAATTAAGGTGGAAAGATTTTGCTGCTATACGATTACTTGATTATATCAACCATGCCGGTGAGGGTTATGTTGATATGAATTTGAGAGGCAAAGTTGTTGTAAACAACCCGATAAGAGCCACCTGGTCAGCCATTAAGACAGGAACAGGCCCTGGAAATGCCGATTTTTATGAAGATATGCTTCTGCTATTCAGGCAATTATCAGGAAGGATAAAACGAAAAAAACCAAACACTGAGAAAGTCACTGAATGGATGGCTCGCTATTCTTCAGGTCTCGATCCGGAAATTATCGAAATGCGTAAAAAAAACCGTGACCGAATCCTGAAAAAGATAATTAATAAAATAGACTCCGGGCAGATAGAAAGCAGAAAATTTAAATTTGAACCCGGGCTTTCTGACAATGAAAAGATCAAAATCGCCAGAAGCTGGTGGAACGATAGCAGTTTTCATCTTAGAATGGCTATTCGTTCAGCAAGTGACCTGAATGAATTTCTTGATTATTCTCTGGATAAAAAAACAATGGTCACCTTAAAGGCTGCAGAAAAAACAGGAATTCCCTTTTTTGTAAATCCATATTACCTTTCATTACTGAACATTGAGGACCCCAAGTACAAGCAACGGTCAGATCTTACTTTGCGTGATTATATTCTGGCTAATAATGAACTTATTTCAGAATTCGGGCACATAAATGCCTGGGAAAAAGAAGATATTGTTGAACCAAACCAACCTAATGCAGCCGGATGGTTGTTACCTGAGGGTAAAGGATTACACCGGAGATATCCCGAAGTTGCAATATTTATTCCCCAGTCCACAGGCCGGTCATGTGGTGGCCTATGTGTTTCTTGCCAACGTATGTACGATTTTCAATCCGGACATTTTAACTTCAACCTGGAAAAGCTGAAGCCTCGTACCAACTGGACTGAAAATCTTAAGCTTATGATGGATTATTTCAGATATGATTCCCAGCTAAGGGATATATTGATAACCGGTGGTGATGCATTCATGAGCTCTGACAAAACACTTGAGATAATATTAGACCATGTATTTAACATGGCACTTCAGAAAATCAGAGATAACAGAAACCGGCCGGAAGGGAAAAAATTTGCAGAAATGATGAGGGTAAGACTTGGAACCCGTCTGCCTGTATACCTGCCGCACAGGTTTACTCCTGACTTGATTAAAATATTGAAAGATTTCAAGGAAAAAGCCTCGGCCACAGGGATCAAACAATTTATTATTCAAACACATTTTGTTTCTGCTCTTGAGATCACTCCTGAAGCCAGATATGCAGTTAAGCAACTTACTTCAGCAGGATGGCTGGTCACCAACCAGGAAGTTTTTACAGCCGCCGCTTCCAGACGGGGACATTCCGCTAAGCTCAGAAAAACAATTAACGAAATTGGAATACTTCCTTATTATACATTCCAGGTAAAAGGGCATAAAGAAAACAAGCATAATTTTACTCCAATCGCCAGATCAATACAGGAACAAATAGAAGAAAAGAAAATTGGTGCAATTCCCGGTGTTTTATTACCTGAGATTGGGAAACTTTCCTTTCACCCCGAAATGATTGTTGATGAAATTTCACATATCAAACAAAGGCATGGACTACCATTCCTGGCAACTGACAGGAACGTTTTGAACTTGCCCGGAGTTGGGAAAAGTTTGACTTTCAGGGTTATTGGCCTTACAGATGACGGAAGAAGGATACTTGAATTTAAACATGACATGAACCGCAATCACAGTCCCATCATTGAAAAAATGGGAAAAGTGATCATTATCGAATCGAAATCTGTTTCAGAATTCTTACGTCAATTAGAAAAGATGGGAGAAGATATTAATGAGTACAGGTCTATTTATGGTTACTCAATGGGTGAAACAGAAGATCGAATGCCAATCTATGAATATCCTGAATATAACTTTCATAATACCCGAGAGATCACGAATCTGAAAATTTGATCTTGCTCTGTAAAAACTTCCCTTACATGGAAAAAATTCCTGCCAGAGAAGAAACATGGACATTGTTCCGGAAATATAATGAATCTGAAAGCCTTATCAAACATGCTCTGGCCGTTGAAGGGGTGATGCGTTATATGGCCAGAAAGTATGGCGAAGATGAAGAAAAATGGGGGATTATCGGACTGGTACACGACCTTGATTATGAGAAATATCCCGATCAGCATTGCCAGAAAACCGAAGAGATACTCAGGGAAGAACATTGGCCCGATGAATATATACGCGCTGTTCTTAGCCATGGCTGGGGTATTGTCACAGATGTTCAACCTGAAACCCTGATGGAAAAGGTCCTTTTTACTATTGATGAACTAACTGGTCTTGTAACCACAAGCGCTTTGGTCCGGCCTTCAAAAAGTGTTATGGATATGAAGGCGAAGTCAGTAAAAAAGAAATGGAAAGACAAACGGTTTGCAGCAGGTGTCAATCGGACTATCATTGAAAAAGGTGCTGAGATGCTTGGTGCTGAACTTACAGATGTGATCACTGATACAATTATGGGAATGAGAGATGTTGCCGAAGAAATTGGACTAAAAGGGAATCCGGCATCAACTTAAAGAAATAATGGTTCAGGCAGATGAAAATAAGAAAACAGCAATAATCAGGCTCTACGGATCACTAAATGATTTCATTCCACACAACCTCAGACAGCGTTCTTTAATATGTTATTTTAAAGGTAATCCAAATATTAAAGATACCATTGAATCGGTTGGTGTTCCCCACCCGGAAATCCAATTGATCCTTTTCAATGGCGAACCTGTAACATTTAATAAACCAATGGAACAGGATGCCAGAATTTCTGTTTATCCTTTTTTTCACAACATTGATGTATCATATGTGCAACTTGTAAATCCAAAACCATATGATGAACTGAAATTCATGCTGGATGTTCACCTGGGAAAACTTGCTAAATACTTACGGTTTGCAGGATTTGACTGTTTATTAATCCCGTTTTTAGATGACCATGGCATAGTTTCGGAAGGCACCCGGGATAACAGAATCATTTTAAGTCGTGATATTGGATTGCTTAAGCATAAAAGGGTTAAATATGGTTATTGGCTCAGGTCACAAATGCCAGAAGAACAATTTAAAGAAGTGGTACAACATTTCCGGATAAAGGAGCAAGATCTGAATCCCTGCCAACGGTGTACTACATGCAACGGAAAAATCAAATCAATTGAGAAATATGATATCATAGAAGACCTGAAACCGGGAACAAAAAAATATTTTGATGAGTTTTTTCAGTGTCAGAATTGTGGAAGGATTTATTGGAAAGGAAGTCATTATAAAAGAATGAGACAATGGCTGGAAAAGACAATGATTTCGGTGTATGGTAAATAGTGAATAGTGAACGTTTGAGCGAACTTGAGAGCGAAAACCTCATGAGCAGCGAAGCTGCGAGTAATGGTGAATAGATTGGGGATTGTGGATTGTGGACTGTGGACTGCGGATGGAAGGTAAAAGGCGCAAGGCGCAAGGCGCAGGGGCAATAAAAATTGAAAATTGACTATTGATGATTGAAGACTGCCAATGAACAGCATATTGCTCACTTGTAGGCATAATTCTTTTAATTCTGTTCCTTCATAGCGAACAAATTTAATTAAAATTTATACTACGATATTAGTGTTTATCTATTTTCGCATGTCGTATCCTCTATTAACACGCAATAAAATAGATAATTTAAGCTGCATCAGGAATTATTCGCATTCCAAATTGCTTAGCTTTTTTGATTAAACTACGTATCATTCTCTCTTGATATATTTTTTCATATTCTTTTAATCCTTGTTCAACATAATCAAAACCAAATTTCATGAGCCTATAATACAATACAGCTATTTTTCTGGCTGTTGCTTTATTGGCAACCCTTGCCCCATTCCTTGATTTTATGCGCCTGTAAAAGCCACCTAATGCCTGGTATTTGCTATTTCCAACCGAGCGTGCCATTTCTCTGAACATTTGACCTGCCCGGTTCTGGATTTTGCGGAGTCTTGTCTTTTTCTTTTTCCCTGATGAATTTTGCCATGGTGCTAAATTCAACCATGAAGTAAAATGTTTCTCGGTTGGCCAAGGGCTCATGTCAATACCGGTTTCTGATATTACCCGCGTTAAAGAATAATCGTTGAAGCCCGGCAATTGACTGGCATCCCTTCCCCCTGTATAGGTCATTAACATTT
>JAUWMO010000116.1 GCA_030613125.1 Bacteroidota bacterium
GAATGTGTTGCAATTTTTGATTATTTAAATGACATGAACAGCATTGAAGAAGTTAATTTCAAAAAATATTATTCGGACCTTGAAGAAATATCTAAAATGTTGTTCGCCTTAATAAAAGGCTTGCAATAATTTCGGTGGACAATAGGCTGGAACGACATCGTAAAGGTGATATTTATATCCTAAAATGCAACGATGGCTCTTATTATACTGGCTGTACCAACGATTTAAAAGACAGGACAGTAAGTAGTCAATTCCTAATCAGATTTTCTCTATTTGCACAATCTTTTCCAGGATAGTTAGCAAAATTTGGTCTTTTATAGCAAACTTTATCATATAATTACTCTAAAAAATAAGACAGTGATTTTATTCTTTCCCGTGTAGGATGTTCACTTTGGTCCGGAGAGTACTGCTCGCTTTAAATCGGAATGAGGTGCTCAATATGGCCGGAATTTATAACTCTGCTATTAAATTCAAATTGTAAGGCAAATTTACTTAGAAGATTTCAATTAAGTTAAAGCTTTTAATTAACCTAATTCATTACTTAATTTTTTAGTATTTTTTCGTGATTATTACCGAATTTTGGTATCTTGCTATAAATTTTACTAAAATGACTATTGCAGAATACATAAATGAACTCTTAAGCAATGAAGAATATGCTTTTTCATGGAATGAGATATTGCAAAAGTCAACTAAGTCGGAAATTGCGCTAAAACGTGAGCTTTCCAGATTAGTTGAGAAAAAACAGGTAGTTAATCTTAGAAAAGGGTTTTATTTGATTATTCCACCCAGATATAAAAAATTAGGAGTTATACCCATAGAGTTATATCTGGAAAAGCTTTTTAAGTATCTTCAAAAGGACTATTATTTGGCATTTTATTCTGCTTCTAAATTTCATGGTGCTAGTCATCAGCAAATTCAAAAGGATTATGTCATAACTTCTCTTCCGTCAGTATATGATATAAAAAAGGAATCTGTTAATATTAATTTCTTTAATGCCTCAAACTGGCCTAAGAAAAATATTACTAAGAAAAAGTCAGATGCAGGATATTTTAATATTTCTTCACCTGCATTAACATTGGTTGACCTTGTTCATTACCATGGAAAGTTAGGTGGACTAAACAGAATGTTAGCTATTATTGAAGAGTTATCAGAAGAACTTGCTGAGCTTGATATAAATGATCTTTTATCCTGGTATCCTCATAAAAGTACAATTCAAAGAACAGGTTATTTATTAGAAGAAATACAGGTTGATCAAGTGATAATAGATCAATTATATGATTATTTACAAAAATCAGATTTCTTTCCGATATTATTAAGTTTAAAAAAAGGACAAAAAGCCGGAAAAGCTAAAAACAGGTGGAAAGTTGATGTTAATTTAGAACTTGAAAGTGATTTATGATACCAAAACCTTATATAGCAAAGTGGCAAGAGCATGCGCCATGGAAAATATTTGCGCAAGTTGAACAAGATTTAATAATCTGCAGAGCGGTGGTTGCAATATTTAGCGATGATTTTTTGCGGGAAAACCTTGCATTTAGGGGCGGAACCGCTATACATAAATTATATCTGAATCCGGCAACAAGATATTCTGAAGATATAGACCTGGTTCAAATAGAAGAAGGTGCAATTGGTAAAATATTAGATCATATTGACAGTGTAATTGACTTTTTTGAAGAAAAACGAAAAGTAAAGCAGAAAACAAATAACAATACTATTGTTTACCGATTTACTTCGGAATATGAAGAAATGCCCTTACGATTAAAAATTGAAATAAACTGTAAAGAGCATTTTAATGTGTTAGGTTGGAAGAAGTTTCCTTTCAAAGTAGAAAACGAATGGTTTTCAGGCAAAGCTGATATTACAACTTATAAACTAAATGAACTTTTAGGAACTAAATTAAGAGCATTATACCAGAGAAAAAAGGGTAGGGATTTATTTGATTTGTACTATGCGAATCAGAATGCAGAGCTTAACTATAATGAGATCATTCATTGTTATAATGAATATATGAATTTTGTGGTTAATAATTCACCAACAAAAAAGCAATTCCTGTTGAATTTAGAAAAAAAACAAAATGATCCGGATTTTTCAGGTGATATGGAAGCTTTACTTAGAACAGGAATAGAATATAATCAGGAAGAAGGTTTTGAATGGATAAAACAAGAATTAATTGAAAAAATAAAATAAAGAGTCACATTAGCATACTAAATTGTTTAATGATTATTACCAACTAAGTGGAAAGAATTATTTTAAAATAAAACACCCTAACATGAAAATTAATCAGATCCTTGACAAGATTGATGAGAAGCAGCTCTTTGTGCCTGCCTTCCAGAGAGAATATGTATGGAAAAGAAAAAATGCCAAAGAATTGATCAATTCACTCATCAAAGAATATCCTACCGGCACCATGCTTACATGGGAGACCAACAACCCACCTGAACTAAAAGGAGATCACAAATATGACGAAAGGCAAGGTGCCGTAAAACTTATCCTGGATGGACAACAAAGAATTACTACACTTTATATGCTGATCAGGGATAAGGTTCCTCCTTATTATACTAAGGATGATATAATGCATGACATTAAAAATTTATATGTTAATGTAGAGAATCTTGAATTGGAGTATTATAAAAGAACAAGAATGCAGAATAACCCGGTGTGGGTGAATATCACTGAGATATTCCAGGGGAAAGTGCGCTTAAGAGATATAGTAGATGAACTGGAAAAATCAATGAACGGAGAACGCCTTAGCCGAAGGCGGGAAAATATTATTGACGATAACATAAGGTCGATTGAAAAGATCAAAGATAGAGATTTTGTGGAGCAAATTATTCCCACCAAAGCTTATATCAAAGAGGCGATTGATATATTTTATATTGTAAATGCAAGTGGAGTCAACCTTACCGATGCAGAATTGGCTTTGGCTCAAATTTCAGGTTACTAGCCCGAAGCGAGGGATCTAATAAAAGCTAAATTAAAAGAGTTGGAAAAATCCGGGTGGGTTTTTCGCCTTGATTTTTTAATATACGTTTTATTAGGGGTACTACATAAGGTGGGATCAAAGATGGAGAAACTCCATACAACAGATAACCTCCCAACTATTAAACAGGTATGGTCCATATTAGAATCCAATACCCTGGATTATGTATTAAATATAATGAAAAGCCAAGCATATATTGATCATTCAAAGGAAATTAACTCAGTATATGCACTTGTTCCAATAATTGTGTATGCTTTTGATAAGGGGAAGGAGAATCTTTCTCAGGATGAGATTAAAAAAGCTATTAAATGGTTCTATTATTCACAAATCCGGCAGAGATACATAAGTCAATTACCTCAAAAGCTCGATAAGGATCTAAAGATTGTTGCTAACGAAAAAAATCCTTTCGATAAATTAATTGCACTCATCGAAGTGGAAAGAAAGTTAGAAATCGATAAAGATGAGTTTGTTGGTATTGGGGTAAGTCATCCCCTATGGGGTTTGATGAAATGGTATTTTAAGAGCCGTGATGCTAAATGCTTAAGTACTGGTATATCTATTCGTAAAAATATGGGAAAGAATTATGATCTTGAATGGGATCATATTTTCCCTTATTCCATTTTAAAAGATAATGGTTACGATATCAGCAACAGAATCAAATATTCTTTGGCCCAGGAAATAACCAATAGAGCGGTGCTAACACAAGTGGCTAACCGTACCAAGTCAGCAAAACTTGCTGAGGGATATCTTATGGAGGTCCAGGAAAAGTTCCCGGGATCACTCAAGTTGCAATGTATTCCTGAAGATAAAGAGTTATGGAAATTGGAAAACTATGAACTTTTTTTGGAAGCCCGGAGAAAATTATTAGCTGAAGCTTTAAATGAATTCCTTACTAACATCACCGAAACTGAATATGAAGACTTCAATCTTGACCTTCATGAAATGATCTTAAATGGAGAAAATCATCATGTTGAATTCAAAACCACTCTCAGATACGATATCAAAGAAGGAAGAGTAAACAAGGAACTGGAAAAAGTTATTTTAAAAACCATAGCTGCATTTAGCAATAGCCATGGGGGAACCCTTATTATGGGTGTAACAGATAATATGGAAATCGTAGGGCTGGATAATGATTACAACACGTTAAAAGACGGAACAAATGACAGTTTTGAACTACACCTACGCAATCTTGTAAACAATGCATATGGGGTTGATTTTGCCGCAAACAATTTAATTATAAGTTTTCCTGTTATTGATGAAGTAGAAATTTGTGTTGTTGAAATAAAGCCAGGGATTACGCCATTATATACAGAAGTTAAGGATAAACACGGAATTGAATCAGAAAAATTCTACCTAAGAAGTGGGAATTCCTCACCAGCGCTTGAAACCAGTGAAGCAGTAAGATATATACGGTCACGCTTCGATGTATTCAAATAAAGGGATCATTAGTTATTATTATCCTATTATCAGTAGTACAGCTACCCGAATAGTGGTAATTGTAACGAATAATTCGGATGTAATTTATTTCGAATAATATTAGAATCTAATTTCAAAAATATCGGATAATATTGGAATCTGCATCCAAAATTATCCGTTTCTTGCATTTATCATGGCATATCCATTTGTTGTAATTCCAGAGCCTGGGGGATCACGAATCACGCCCATAGGCATGATGAGTACCCCCTCCCCGCAAGCTCCACCTTCGCTCGCCGAAGCGAGCTTCGGTGGACGCAGTCCACTGAAGATTGCGAAGGCGAGATTCGCCCTCCGACCGCGTGCAGCTATAGCTCTGATCACTGAAACTTTCTTTGATTACCTTAGCTTTAGAGAAGGTGATTGCGAAGGTGATTAACTTGTAATAAACAGACTTGCCCCCTCTTTTTCAGAAATTGGCTATTGAGGTTTAGCCATTGATACGGCAGGGCTGGGATTTAAACTCTTGTTTTCTTGACTTATATAGGTAAAGGTTGTAACTTGCATTGTAATAACTATACCTGATGCCTGATAAATCCAACAATTCTTTAAACTTTTGGCAGGAGCTGAAACGCAGGAAGGTTATCCGTGTTATACCAGTTTATGCTGCTGCTTCATTTGTTCTCCTTGAATTGGTTGATATTATCACTGAACCATTTGGATTACCAGATTGGACATTAAAGTTTGTCTTTGTTCTCTTATGTGTGGGTTTCATTATTGCAGTAATATTATCCTGGGTGTATGATATTACACCTGAAGGTGTCCAAAAGACAAAACCTGTAACCCAAGTTAGAAGTGAGGAAAAACGATCCACTCCAAGAGGATGGAAGATTGCCACTTATGTGAGCGTACTGATAATTATTGCTTTTATTGTGTTTTATATAGTAAGCAATATTAAACAATCTTCAGATATATCTAAGCTGGAAAAATCCATTGCTGTCCTTCCTTTTATAAATTGGAATAATGATGAAGAATATGCACACATGGGTGATGCAATAGCAAACGAGATTATTACGCAATTATTTAAGATTAATGAATTTCGTGTCCATTCATTTACTTCAACTTCCCAATACAGAGGTGCAGATAAAAAATCTATTCCACAAATAGGTAAGGAACTCGGTGCAAACTTTATAATTGAAGGAACAATTGAACCTCAGGAAGAAAATGTATGTATTCAAGTCCAGGTAATTCAAGCAACAAATGATAATCATATCTGGGCAGATGAATTTAAAGGAAAATGGAAGGATATTTTCACAATTAGAGCCAATATTGCACTAAAAGTTGCTGAGGAATTAAAAACAATACTTTCACCTGCAGAAATTGAAAAAATTGAGAAGAATCCAACCCATAACTCAGAAGCCTACAAATTGTATTTAAAAGCACGTCATTTCCAAAACACAAGATCTGAGGAAGGGCTGGCAAAAGCAATTAGTTATTATCAGGGGGCAATTCACCTTGATCCGGATTATGCTCTTGCTTATTCTGGTTTAGCACATTCTTATACAATGCAAAATTACTATGGATATATGCCAAAACATGAAATTCTGCCAAAGGTTAAAGAGACTGCTACCAGGGCCCTGGAAATAGACAATAAGCTTGGGGAAGCTCATTTCTCACTTGGATTGGTTAGAGAGTTAGAAGGTGATTTTTTTAGTGCGGAACAAGAATATAAATTATCTATTGAACTTAATCATAATGATGCAGAAGCTCATCACAGATATAGCTATGTTTTATCCTGGATTGGTAAAAATGACGAAGCGATCAGAGAGGCGAAAACTGCACAGGAACTGGAACCTGTAAATCCTGTTATGATGAGGGGATTGGGATATGTCTATTATCTTGCCCGTAAATACGATTTGGCAATAAAAGAATGTGATAAATGTCTTGAAATTGATCCAGGTCAAAGTTTTGCATACCTGATCCTTTTTTATGTTTATAATCAAAAAGCGATGTATGATGATGCAACATCTGCTCTTGAGATTTATTTGATTGTCCTTAAAAAGGAAGATATTGCTTCATTAATTAGGAAGACTTTTGAGGAATCAGGCTACATTAAAGCAATCAGACAACTACTTGATGTTTCGATGGAGCAATCAATTGCCTTTTTCTCTGATCCTTATGGCAGATCAGTTCTTTTTGCATTGATTGGTGACAAAGATAAGGCGTTTGAATGGCTTGAAAAGACTTATGAGCAGCGTGAGGTATGGCTGCATTACCTTAAAGTAGATCCAATGTACGACAGCTTGCGGTCAGATCCCCGTTTTCAGGATCTACTAAAGAGGATGAATCTTCCTGATAACTGAATACTCAGATAAAAGTGTCCAAGAACCAAAACAGACTATCCCAATTCTGGCAGGAGCTGAAAAGCAGAAAGGTTGTGCCCATTTTTATTGCATACTTGGCAGCCTGTTTTGCTGTAATTGAGTTTTTGGATATTTCTTCAAACCGATTCGCTATATCGGACAGCACGTTTAATCTATTATATATCCTGGCTGCAATCGGATTACCTCTGGCTGTCATTCTTCCCTGGTATATTAATAGTAAAAAGCAGGAAATCACACCAGATGTATCATCCCTAAAATCTGAAAGCTCTCCAATCCAAGAAAAATCAATCATCGTACTTCCATTTGAGAACATAAGCCCTGATCCGGACCAGGAATATTTTAGCGATAGGCTAACGGAAGAGATTATCACCGATCTTTCTCATATTCATGAATTACTGGTGATATCACGAAATTCTGCCATGACATTTAAGGGTTCCGGAAAGACGACAAAGGAGATTGTTGAAAAGGTCAATGTACGATATGTTAACAATTTGATGAAAGATCCTAATAATTATCCTGAACTACTCGCAAAAGCAAATCATTTTGCCGAAAAAGCTATCCAGGTAAATCCTACTTCAGCATCAACTTATTATGCACAAGGACTTGCCTTTTATCAAAGTTGTCACCCAAAGGAAGCCTTTAAAAGTTGGAAAAAAGCCATTGCTATTGAACCCACTCATTCTGATCCCATGTTATACCTCATGTTAGGTTTCATGTATTCAGCAACTGGTTTGGATTTAATTGAAGCTGATAAATTGTTGGAAAAGGCAAAGATTGTGGACCCATTGACTCCACTTATAAAAATTTGTCAAGGTTGGAGATTACTTTTCCAGGGAAAATTCCAGAACGTAGTTGAGGAATTTGCTGAATGGCAAAATTCTTTAGAACAGATAAATTCACCCTTTATGATTGTAGGTGCCTGGACTCACGGATTAAATCAAGACTTTAAAGAAGCTTTTAGAATTATCGAACAACTGATTTCTAATAATCCTAAGCAAATTATGTCTTCCCTGGGTCAATTTATGAAATATTCTTGGATGAAAGAAAAGCATAAAGCACTTAATACAGTCAGTGAAGTTCTTGAAAAAGCAGTCTGGTGGGATGATGCCTGGTCCTTAATAATGGCTGAAGGATATGCGGTTCTGGAGGAATCTGATAAAGCATTCCACTTCCTTGATCGAGCTATAAAATATGGAATAACAAATATTCCCTTTCTATCCGAATACGATCCTTTTCTCGAAAACATCCGTGGTGAGGAGCGGTTTAAAAAGCTCATGGAAAGAGTCAAAGTTGAATGGGAGAATTTTGAAGTTTAATATTTTATTATGCAGCAACACCCAAACAAACTAACCCAATTCTGGCAGGAACTACAGAGGTGAAAAGTCGAACAAGCCCTTGTCAATCAAAATCAATGATCAGTATCCGGTCTGAATAGTCATGTAATTCCCAAACCCTTCCACCTCAGAGCCACGATCTCCTTTTACAGGTATCAAACCATTACTTCACAGTAGATCGTGGATAATTTGGTCATAGGTCTATAGAATAGAGGCATGATTTCATCCAAGTATTACCAGCTAACCCCCTGAGAAAAAAAGGAGTAGGTGATCCAGTAGGATATGCGGCGGGGGAGATTTCCTGAACCTTATTTGACTTTGATATTCAGATAGTGTAACTTTATATCACCAAATTACTAAACCTGATGCCTGACAAACCCGACAATCCTTTAAATTTCTGGCAGGAGCTAAAACGCAGGAAGGTTATCCGTGTTATACCAGTATATGCTGCTGCTTCATTTGTTCTCCTCGAACTGGTAGATATTATATCTGAACCATTTGGATTACCAGATTGGACATTAAAATTTGTCTTTGTTCTCTTATGCGTGGGTTTCATTATTGCAGTAATATTATCCTGGGTGTATGATATTACACCGGAAGGTGTTCAAAAGACTAAACATGCAAAAGAGGTTACTGAAAAAGAAAAACCAACTACGTCAAAAATCTGGAAGGTTGCCACTTATGTGAGCGTTTTAATCATTGTTGCTTTTGTTGTGTTTTATATAATAAGTAATGTTAAACAATCTTCAGACATATCTAAGATGGAAAAATCCATTGCTGTACTGCCATTTAATAATTTGAGTGAAGAAAAGGGGAATGAACATTTTGTAGATGGTTTGGTTGAAGACTTGTTAAATCGTATTTCAGTGATTGAAGAATTGAAGGTGATTTCGCGTACTTCTTCTGAAATGTACCGCGAAAGGGGAGTAAAAAGTGTCCCTGAGATCGCCAATGAATTGGGAGTTTCGCACATTCTGGAAGGAAGCGTACAGAGATATGGGGACAAAGCCAGGATCACGGTTCAGCTCATCGATGCCATTAACGATGATCATATCTGGGTGGAGAATTATGATCGGGATATAGTGGACATTTTTAAAACACAAAGCGAGATTGCCATGCAGATAGCGTCTGAACTCAATACAATTTTGACTTCTGGGCAAAAGACATATATTCAAGAAGATAAGACTAAAAATGTGAAGGCATTTGAACTCTATCAAATGGGTAGATTTTACTGGAACAAACGTACAGGGGATGGTTTCACAACAAGTATTGAATATTTTGAAAAAGCAATCAGTGAAGATCCAGGCTATGGATTAGCCTATGCGGGATTGGCTGACACGTATAATCTAATGGCACTTCAGGGCTGGATAGATAAGCAGGAAGGCAGAGATAGGGCTGTGGAGCTGGCATTAAAGGCACTGGAACTGGACGAGAATCTCGCGGAAGCATACACGGTATTGGCATCACTCTACACCTATGTGGATTGTGATTGGGAAAATGCAGAAAGTGCATATACACA